>DATIPQ010000154.1 GCA_035471785.1 Acidobacteriota bacterium | reverse complement strand
CGCCGGTAAGACCCGATGAGTTTTGAGAGAGAGTTGCTTTATGGCTGGCGCCGCCTGCGGTCGAGCCCCGCTTTTACTCTCTGCGTTGTCGTAACACTCGGCTTGGCAATCGGCGTAAGCACAGCAGTCTTCAGCGTCTTTAACGGCGTCCTTCTGCGCCCGCTCGACTACGAGGAAGCGGGCGATCTGGTCAAGATCTGGTCAACCGACCCCGAGTCGGGTCAGGCGGAGATTCCGGTCGATCCTTATGATTTTTCGGTTTGGTCGGAATCCAATAGTACCTTCGAGAAAATGGCGGCCTACGGCGGATGGTCAGGCTTCATCCGGGGCTCGGAAGAGACCTGGGAGGTCCGAGGGCACCGGGCGACATGCGATTTCTTCCGCGTCCTTCGCCAAGCCCCAGCGCTGGGACGCCTCCTCGATCCTGCGGATTGTGAGAGAGGGGCTGAGCCGGTAGCGGTGATCGGGCACGGGCTCTGGCAGCGTGTATACGGGGGCGACCCGGCGATTGTAGGGCGAGTATTGACCTTCAAGGACGAATCCTTTCGCGTGGTGGGGGTGGCTGCCGAGTCGTTTGATTTTGACTCCGGTGCCCAGTTCTGGACGCCGCTCATCTTTGAGGAAGAGTCCCTTCAGACCCGCCAAGGCGGTTTCCTGTTCGTTGTCGCCCGCCTTAAGCCAGAAGTTTCTCTCAAGCAGTCGCAGCTCAATCTTAATGCCGTCGCTGCGCGAGGCCAAAAACAGGACGAAGAGTATGGTGTTCGAGCAGTCTTGCTGCATGAGGAGATCGTCGGACGGACCAGGCAGCCGCTGGTTCTCGTGTTCGTAACGGTGGTCGTTGTCTTTCTGATCGCGTGTTTCAATGTGGCAAGCGTCCTTGTGACGCGCTCTCTTGAGGTGCGTAGCTACGCAGCCCTAAGGGCGGCCCTCGGAGCTTCCCCAATGCAGTTGCTGCGGCTTCACCTGGTCGAGAGCCTGCTTCTCTCGATCTTAGCGGGAGCCCTGGGGCTGATGGCCGCCTGGGTCTGCCTGCAACTCATCCTGCCGGTCATCCCGTCGGGTTTCCCTCGGCTTGACGCCATCCGCATCGACGGTAGCGTTCTTGCCTTCCTCTTCCTGTTGACTCTTGTGACGGCGGGGCTGTGCACCCTGCTGCCCGCGCCTTGGGCCCTCCGCAACCTGCGGGCCTGGCTCGGGGATGCCGGAGGGGTGAAGAAAGGAACGGTGAAAGCAGCTACGCGACAACGTCTCCTAACGGCGCAACTGACCACCGCATTCGTTCTCCTCGTCGGGGCAGGACTGGTTTCAAGAGACTGGCTGCAACTGCGAATGCAGGACCCGGGCTTGAATCCGGAGGGTATTCTGACCGTCAATCTCCGCTTCGACCAGTTCTACCAGGTGCCGCAGCGGGTATTGATCTACCAGGAAGCCCTCAACCAGCTCAAAGCGCTCCCCGGAGTGCGATCCGCAACTTTAGGAACGAACTTCCCCGGCAGCCGCACCAGCGCCGCCTATCCGGTAGAGCTCGAAGGAGGCATCACCGATGCCCGCTACCGGGTGCAGGTCCATTGGGCCGCGCCAGACTACTTCGAAGTCATGCAGATCCCCATACTTGAGGGCCGCACCTTTTCAGCCGGCGAAACCGGAACGGTCGCACTTGTCAATGAATCGGCGGCTCGGCGACTGTGGCCAGGAAGAACCGCTCTCGGGCAGAGCATCCGGGTCCTAAGGAAGGGGCAGTCGTGGAAAGAAGTGATCGGCGTCGTGGGTGGGGTGCGCCATTTCGGTCCGACTCGGGAAGTGCCGCCCGAGATTTACCTCCCATTCTCTCAAGCGGACCAGATTTTCGTAGGGTCCATGCTGGTCCTTCGCACCGAGACGGCACCAACCCAACTCCTGCCCATCATTTCCAAACGACTCCGCGAGAGTTACCCGAACATTACGACGATCCGCACGGCCACCATGAGCGGCTACCTACAGCAGGCCGTCGAAAGGCCCCGCTTTCTGATGGTACTGCTTAACGCCTATGGCGCATTCGGCTTCCTCATCGCCATTGTTGCCGTCTACGGGATGGTCAGCTATGTGACTGCTTTGCGGAAACAGGAACTAGGAATTCGGAAGGCCCTGGGCGCACAGCGTAGCGATTTGCGCAGGCTGGTGATGGGTTCCGCCCTGGGATCAATTGCCTGGAGCCTCCTCTTCGGCCTGCTTATTTCAGGTGGCCTTATGCATCTGCTCACGGGCTACCTTCACAGCGTGAGTCCTGTAGACCCCACGACGTACCTCGCAGTGGTTGCGACCTTCGTCTCGGTTTCTCTGCTCTCGTCCTACCTGCCTTCAAGACGCATCGAGAGAATCGAACCGACCTCAATCTTGCGGTATCAATGAGGAGGAACTGAAGGTTCCGATGTTTACCTAGCGATGGAAACAGGGTAACTTGGCTCAGAATGGCCATGCGTGTCTTGATCGTGGATGATGAGCCGCCGGCGCGGCGCAAGCTGCGCAGGTTCCTCTCCGATGAAGAGGACTTCGAGGTGGTGGGAGAAGCTTCCTCGGGGACAGAGGCGGTGGACGCTATCCGGCGCCTGCGTCCCCAGGCCGTCTTCCTCGACATCCAGATGCCCGAGATGGACGGGTTCGAGGTGCTGCGGGAGTTGCACCGCGAACTCGATCCCGCTGCGCAGGAAGCGGCCGATCTGCTCCCGCGCATCGTCTTCGTGACGGCTTACGACCAGTTCGCGCTCAAGGCCTTCGAGGTGGCGGCGCTGGATTATCTGCTCAAGCCCTACGACCGCCAACGACTTCGCCAAGCCTTGCAACGCCTGCGACGCGAAGCCCGACAACCTAACGCCGGGAAGGTCCAGGAGGGCCTGCAGGAATTGCTGAGCCATCTGCGGCGTGAGCGACAGCACCCTCAGCGCCTCATGGTCCGCTCTCAGGGGCGGGTGCGCTTCATCAGGGTGGAGGAGATCGATTGGATCGGAGCCGCCGGCAATTACGCCGAGATCCACCAGGGTTCGCGCACTCACCTGCTGCGCGAAACCCTGTCCAACCTGGAAGAGCGCCTCGATCCCAGGCACTTCGTCAGGGTCCACCGTTCGGCCATCGTCAACCTCGAGCAGGTGCGCGAGGTCCATCCCTACTCCAAGAACGACTATGTGGTGGTGCTGGCTTCGGGCGAGAAGGTTCGCATGAGCCGCAATTATCGCCAGAGGCTGGAAGAGGCAGCCGACTTCCCCTGAGGCCGCTGTTGAAAGCATAATAAGATCCCGATGCGCCTCACCTCCCGCGAAAAAGCCCTCCTCCAGTCGGTGTGCGACGCGCTGGTCCCCTCCATCGCCTCCTCTGAGAAGGGCGAAGTGGGCGAGTTCTGGAGGCGCTCGGCTGCCCATCTGCCCCTGCAGGAGTTCATTGCCGGATTCCTGGGCGCGCAACGGCCCCGCGTCCGCCGCGACTTCCGCCGCCTTCTGGCATTGCTGGCCTCGCCCCTGCTGGGACTGACCTGGGGAGGCCCCTTCAAGCCCTTCGACCGGCTCGACGCCCGCCAGCGTGAAGCCTTGCTGCAGAGTTGGTCGGTTTCCCGCTTCCACACCCTGCGCCAGGCCTTCAACGCCCTCAAGAAACTGGGGCTCTTCGCCTTTTACGGATACTGCCCGCCCGACGGCCTCAATCCTTCCTGGAAGGCCCTGGGCTACCCGGGGCCGCAGACCAACTCCGGCGAGGCCGAGCCCCACGGCATCTCTTCGCTCGAGGTCGAGTCCGACCTGGACCTGCGCTGTCAGGCGCTGGTCGTCGGCAGCGGGGCCGGAGGCGGAGTGGTGGCCGGCGAGTTGGCTCAAGCCGGCCTGGACGTGATCGTTGCGGAAAAAGGCGGCAACTACGACGAGTCCCAATTCTGCAACCTTGAGAGCAAGATGGCCGAACGGCTCTACGAGGGAAGCGGCCTGGCCACCTCCCACGACGGCTCGGTCAACCTTCTCGCGGGAAGCTGCCTGGGTGGCGGAACCACCGTCAACTGGGCCGGATCGTTTCGCACGCCCGACTACGTACTGCGGGAATGGGCCCGCCTCTACCAGTTGCCCCAAATGCTGGAGCAGGCCTACCAGCAGTCGATGGAGGCCGTCTGCCAAACCCTGGGAGTCACCTTGCAAGGGCCTCGCCACAATCCTCAGAACCAGGCCCTCTGGGACGCCTCGCTCAAGCGCGGCGACGAGGTGGAAGTGATCGCCCGCAACATCCGCGGATGTCCGCAGCCGGACGGACTGGCCTGCGGCTATTGCGGGATGGGCTGCCGGTTGGGAAGCAAGCAAAGCGTCCTCAGGACCTATCTGCGCAGCGCCTCCCGGGATGGCGCCCGCGTCCTCTGCGACACTGCAATCGAGCGCCTGATGATCGAACAAGGCCGGGTGGTCGGGGCCCTGGGACATTGCCGCGCATCCGACGGACGGCGCTACCGCGTGCGCATCCGCGCCGACCAGGTGGCGGTGGCGGCCGGGTCCATCCATTCGCCGGCTCTGCTGCGGCGCAGCGGACTGGAAAACCGCTGGATCGGACGCAATCTCTTCCTGCATCCCACCGTGGGCGTCACCGGGTTCTACGGGCGGCCCATACACTCCTGGTGGGGACCGATGATGTCGGTCGTCAACAATGCCTTCATCCATCTCGACGGCGACTATGGATTCAAGCTGGAAACGCCGCCCGTCCACGTGGCTTATTGCGCTCCCACCGTTCCCTGGCACTCGGCCCAGGCTCATAAGGAAATCATGCTCGACTGCGCGCGGGCGGCCCACTTCATCGTACTCACCCGCGACCGCTACGGGGGACGTGTCACGCTCGACCGCCAGGGCTACCCGGTCGTACGCTACAAGCTTCACCGCTACGACCGGGCTCACATGCTCAAAGGACTGAAGGAAGCGGCCCGCCTGCACTGGGAAGCGGGAGCGGAAAGCGTCCTCTTTCACCACAATGGGCCCTCCCACTTCGCTTCATCGGCAGCCTTCGAGGAGGAGGCGAGGAACATCTCATCGTGGGGATGGGAGGCGGGCCGCTTCTCTCTCTTCAGCGCTCACCAGATGAGCACCTGCCGCATGGCTGGATCGTCCAGGCTGGGCGTGGTCCGCCCCAGCGGCGAGAGTTGGGAAATCAAGAATCTATACTTGACCGACGCCTCGGCCTTGCCCAGGTGCAGCGGCGTCAATCCCATGCTCACCATCATGGCCTTGGCCCATCAAACCGCCCAACACATGAAAGCGGCGGCCTCTTCCATGATTCTCTAAATGAAGACGGCCGCCTGAAGGACTCCCCCTTCAGGCGGCCGCATCTGGCATTCGATGGACACCTCTGTCATCGAAATCCCGCTAATTCCAGGGCGGATCGAACTCTCCCGAGGTCGTCCACTCCTTCATCCAATGGTGCATTCTTCCTCCAGATGCTGAGTGTGATTGATTGTTGGAGAGACCTGGAAAGCCGCTTTCCAGGCACCTTTTCACTTCTAGACACGCTCAGCAGATATTTGTGTGAGAGTCAGGTCCGATTAATCTTCCTTGAAGTCACCCCGACTGGGGTCGCGGGAAGTGCGATGTTCTTATTTGCAGTATGAGAATTCTTTGGGTGTATCTCTTGCCAAACAGCAGGAGGACGGGTCAGCCTTTGCGCGTTCGCCGGCCTGCTCGGCGGCGGGCCTGGCGCAAGGCCTCGCCCAGTTCGGAAGCCGGCTCTCGCGACTCTTCTTGCGCCGCCGCTCGGGGAGGGGCTTGCGGGGCGGCTTTCTGGCGGGACTGGTCCGCGGCTATGGGCACTTTCTCCTGAGTGGAGCGAGGCGGGGTTGAGTCCGCCTCTTTCGGTAAGGCGAGAGAGCCCAGGCGGGCGCTGATCCAGCCGCTGCGGCGCTCCAGCACCTCGGCCAGCAAGATGGCCAAGGCCAGGGCCAGCAGCCAGGGGCGCAAGGGGATCCGGCGCGGCAGGCGGGGCAGGTCACCCCAGGTGGAGGCCAGGTCAAGCCGCTGAACGCCTCCGCTGGCCTGGGCCAGGCGGCGCAGCGTGGAGGCGCCCCGCTCCTGGTCTTGAGGCGCGTACTCGGGAGAATAGAGCATCTGCACGGCCGGCAGCGCGATACGTCCCTCCCCCTCCATCTCGACGACCGGCAGGAGCGTCTCCGACCCGCGGGCGGGGAGGGTCGCCTCCAGCACGTCGGGCGAGGTCCAGCGCAGGGTCGTTTCCTCGCTTTGGGGAGGTTGGCCCGGCAGTTGGCGCAGCAGGTGCAGACGGGGCAGGCGCGAGGGATCACCCTGGCGGCGTTCGGGGTCAAGCTGCAGCTCGACCTTGAGCAGCCCTTCTCGCAGGGTCCGGCGCAAAAGCATGTGATCGGGCAGAGACTGTTCCTCGCCGGCCGTCCAGCGAGCCAGTCCGCTCCACATCTCGCCCACCGATTCCCACCCCGCCAGGGGACCGGTGTATTCTCCGTCCGCTTCGCCCGTGTAGGCCAGCACGCGCCCCGCGCCGGCCTGCCAGGAAGCCACCAGAGGCGCTTCGTACTCGTCGCCGCTGAGGGCCGCCTGCTCGGCCTGGGGACGCAGGTAGGCCAGGTTGTATCCATCGATGGAGGGAGGCTGGGGCAGAACCTGGCCCATCAAGCTGTAGAGTCCGGCTGTAAAGCGAACCGGCGTAGGCTTTTCGATGAAGGTGCTGCGGGCGACCAGAAAGGTGTCCTGGGCGAAGAGGCGGGGCAGTTCCTGAGCGTCTTCGGTGAAGTAGAGTTGCCCCCCGCCGCGCGTGGCAACATCTTCCAGCAGTGGGGCGTCGGTGTCGGCGTCGGTTCCCAGGCCCACCACGGAAACGGTGATGCCGGCCCTCCTCATTTCTTCCAGCAGCCTGATGTATTGCCCGGGTTGTTCGGCGTCGGCGGCGTCGGCGAAGAGGATGACGTGGCGGGTGGCGTTCTTGGCTTCCAGGGCCTGGGCGGCGGCGGCCTTGAGGGCCTCGTAGACGAAGATTCCGCCTCCCGCCGGCGCCAATGAAGCGACCAGAGAGCGGTCGGCTTTGACCTCGGACACGGCCCCCAGCGGAACCACGATATGGGGCGCGCTGTCGACGCCCACCAGTCCGAACTCGTCCTGGTCGCTGAGCATGTCGAGGACTTCCAATGAGGCCCGGTTGGCCAATTGCATCTTGGTCAAGCCGGCGCCGTCCACCGGAACCGCCATGCTGCCCGAGCGATCCAGCGCGAGGACGATGGAGAGGGCGAATTTGCGATGTTCCTGGCGCAGTTCCATCGACACCGGAAGGATGGGGTCGAGAGGCGACTGAAAGTACCCGCCCGGCCCGTAGGAGCGGCGTCCTCCGGTCATGAGCAGTCCGCCGGCGGCCTCCCGCACCCAGGCCGAGAGGTCCTGCATGGCGGAGCGGCCCAGCCGGTCGGCGGGCACGTTCTCCACAATCACCCCGGAGTAGCCGGAAAGCGTCTCCAAACCCCAGTGAATCCGCCTCGGACTGCGCACCTCGACCTGCAGACCTCCTCTCCGCAGCAGTTGGGCCAGCCCCTGCGAGGAGCTTTCACTGACCAGCAGCAGCGGCCGCTTTCCGCTGGAGCTGACCAGAAACCGCCCCAGGTTGTTTTGCTGGACGGGATCGGAGCTCTCTCCTTCGATGCGCAGCCGGTAAGCCACGGTTCCGGCTCCTTGGGAACGGTCGCGAAAGACCAGGCGGTTGAGTCCAGCCTGCAGTTGGCGGCTGCCCCGGGCGATCACCTGCCCCCCGCCGCGCAGTTCGATGTCCGCTCGCTGATCGCTGGGCGACTGCACCCAGGCGATGATGGCGTAGGCCTCGCCGGGGGAGACTTCGTCGGGCGCATCCACGTTCACCAGGGCCAGGTCGTTTTCCACAGGACGGCGCAGCAGGCGGTAATCGATGGGGACGCCGCGGGAGGCCGCCAGGTGACCCAGCGGGGTGGGATCGTCCCCTGTCCAACGTCCGTCCGAAAGGACGAGAAGGCGTCCGCTGCCGTCGCCGGGTATGAGCGCCAGGCCTCTTTCCACGGCTTGGGAGAGACGCGAGGCCGTCCCCTGGTAGCTTTGTGCGAAATCCGAGGCCGAGGGCTCCAGGGCCGCCCGCTCGGCGAACGACACCAGCAACAGCCGTCCCCGCTCGCTTCGCGATTGATCCAGCAGGCTCAGTACTTCGCGCTGGGATGCGTCGAATCCCTCGGGCATGGACTGACTGCGGTCGGCGACCACCACGATGGTTCCGGCTCGGCGTGGCAGTTCGATGACAGGCGAAGCCAGGGCCGTCACCAGCAGCGCCAGCACAACCAGGCGCAGGAGGCGCAGGACGCGGGTTGGCGGAGGCCAGACCCACAGCGCCGCCGCAAGAGGGATCAGCAAGAGCAGCCAGAGAGGCCAAAGGAGAGTCATGCGCCTCCCTCCTCAGCCGTCCCGAGACGGCTCAGCCAGCCGCCGGTCAGGGCCTGATGAAAGAGCAACACGGCCAAGGCCGCCAGCAGGAAGAACCAGGTCAGGTCGGCGTATTCCCAGCGGCGGGCGGCCTGGTCGATCCAGTCCCCCCAGCGTCCCGAAGCCGCGGCGCGCAGATCAGACTCGTCGGCATGCAGCAGGTTGGCTACGAAAGAATAGCTGCCGCCCTCCTCCGGGCGGAGTCGGTAAAGGCCGGGCTGAGGGGCCGGGATGGAGAGTTCTCCTCCCGTCGAGGTCAGGGAATGCCGGCTGCCGTCGGGGAACTCCACATCGAGTTGGCCGGAGCCGCGCAGGCCCACTTGAACGGCCTCGCCGCTGCGCAGATTGACCCGCTGCGGACCCGGCCTCATGTCCTGCCGCCAAGTGAGGAGATTAAAGAAGAAGATAGGCCAATCGGCCGTGCGCTGGACGTTGGAGGCGGGCGGATACAAGCGCATCCAGAGGTCGAAGCTCGCGTCCAGGGCGCGCCGGGCGCTGACCAGCGGAATGTTGTCGGATGAGATGACGGGAGTTCCCGGCAGCGGTCCGGGCGAAGCCGCCCAGATGGCGGCCGACAGGCTCAGTCCCTGGCCCAGCGGATGGGTACGGTCGACCACCAAGGGTCCGGCCTGGGGAACCGCGCCGCTTTGGGCCGGGATATGAAAACGCCAGGGCCGCCGGGCCTCCGCCAAAGGATCTTGAGGCGGGTCGCCGGCTCCCAGGAAGAGGATCTCGGGACGCTCCTCCACCAGCAGGGCTTGTCCGCTGGCATCGAGTGCGCGTTCAAGCAGTTGGCGCAGGTCCGGGTCCTCGATCTTGACCGCGGCACGCACCTTGGGCCGGTTTTCAGGCAGCAGCAGGACTTGATCGTCGGCGCCCAGGGAATCGCCGGGCAAAGACACGCGTACCGGGCGGTCGGAGGGAACCTCGAAGACCAGGCGGCTGATCCGGCCCGCCTGCACCTCCAGTCTCTGCTCGGCGCTGCCCACGACCGTGAATGGCTGCGGCCCCGCTTGCCGCGAGTCCAGAGTCTCGATGGTGACGGTCAGTGAAAGTGGCGAGGGCCCCCAATTGGCGACCTCCACGAAATTGCGCCGGGTGGCTTTGGAGCGGCCGGCGTTGACCAGCGCCAGGTTGCCCATGGGACGCCCGAAGCTCCACTGCACGTAGTTGGAGGCGCCGGCCCGCGTCTGTTGCGCCTCGCCGGGCATCGCCGCTCCGCTCTCCTCTCCCTGGGAAGGTACGGAACCCGGCGCCTGGTCGCTGAGCACCAGCACCCGTCCCAGTTCGCCGGCCAGACGGCGGGCCAGCGCTATCCCCGATGGCAGATCGGCCCTGGAGGCTTGACACTTCCAGGACGCCAGTTCTTGCTCGAGCTGCTCTTCGTTCTCCAGGTCGCGCGCCAGCAGGGAGGCCTCCTGGCCGGCCAGAACCAGGTGGAAGGGAGCGTGACGACCCCCTCCCGCTTCTTCCAGCAAAGCCTGCAGGGCCCGCTCGCGGGGGGACTGGGGTTCGCCGGCCCGCATGGAAAAGGAGTCGTCCAGCACCACCGCCAGAGGACGCCGGTTCTCGCTCAGCTTGAAGTGAGGAGAAGCGGCCGCCAGGGCCAGCAGCGCGATGATCAGCAACTCCAGCCAGAAGGGAGGAGGGGTGCGCAGGCGCCGCCATTTGCGTCCGCCCTGCTGGGGAAGGCGGGGGGTGGTCCACAACATCAGGGAAGAGACCTGGCGGCGGCGCAGGCGGCGTTGCAGAAAGTAGATGGCCAGCAAAGCGGGGACTCCAGCCAAGATGAGCAAGCCCCAGGGCTGGAAAAGCATCAGGCGGCCTCCAGGATCTGGGCGGCCACCAGGTCATCCAGCCGCCAGCCCGCTTCCACCACCTCTTCGGCCACCAGGGTCACCATGGGGGCGGCGCTCTGGCGGCAGGCGGCTTGCCAGGCGTCCCGGTGACGGGTCAGGCCGCGTCGGTAGCCGCGCAGCACCGAGGCGTCGACGCGCATCTCCCGCGTTTTCCCGCTTTCCCGATCGAGCAGGCGAATGTTGCCGTAGGCCTGGGGATCGACGTCCTCCCGGGCCAGCACCTGAATGACGGCCAGGCGCGCCGCTCCCCGGCCCATCAGGCGCAGCGTCCGAATGGGATCTCCCGGCCAGAGGAGGTCGCTGACCAGCACCCGCAACCCTTGCGGCCTCCACTCGGGGAGTCCGTTTTGCAGCGCCTGGTCGAGAGGCGTGTCGGCATTGAACTCCAGGTCCTGCCAGAGGGCGCTGGGCTCATTCAGACTTCCCAGCGGAAGGCAGGTTCTTGCCGCCATCCAGGGACGGTAGGAGTAGCCGGCGTTGGAGGCGGCCTGAGCCAGCAGAGCGGCCATGCCCGTTGCCACCGAGGCCTTGAGGCTGTCCTCTAGGTCCATGGACCGCGAGGCGTCCAGCAGGAGATCGAGGTGAGGGCTGACTTCTTCCTGAAAGAGCTTGACGATGAGACGGTCGCTGCGGGCGTAGGCACTCCAGTCGATGTGGCGCAAGTCGTCGCCCGGCAGGTACTCGCGATGATCATGGAACTCGCGCGAAGATCCGGCCCGCTTGGCCAGATAGCTCCCTGCCCTGCCCCAGGAGCGCGGAAGGTCGAGGGCCAGGCGGTAGCGCATGCCGGCTGCTTCTCCCCGGCGCAAAGACTGGCTGAGACTTTCATTCATGGGCGGGTTTCCTCGGGAGCCGAGAACGGAATGCGTCGAACTGAGCGCCCATCCAACTGGCGCTGCCCAGCAACCCGACAGCCGACAAGAACACGCCCATGACCAAATGGGCGCCGCGGTTGGACTCGACAGCCAAGCCGACGGGATTGCCCAGCAGGAAGTAGCGGAAGCCCTCCGAGGTGCTCCAAAACTCAGGTGCGGCCAAGGCCCCCGCTACGGGCGGGATGAGCATGGCCGCCAAGAGCACTCCCAGCGCCAGCAGCCCGCTGCGCTTGGGGTGCAGCAGACCGCTGGGCAAACTCCTGTAGATGATGAGCCCGATCAGGGAATAGCCCAGCGAGTAGAGCATCAATCCGGCCGCAATCGCGATAGCTTTGGAGACGGAGTCTCCGGAGGCCAGGTAGAGGCTGGTGAAATGAGCAACAAGGAGGGTGGCCATTCCCAGCAAGGAGTTGAATATGACGCCCGCGGCCGCCCCGCTGGAAAGCAGGAAGGTCTTCCACAGGGGCCAACCCCGCGAGGGCACCCCGCGCAGGATGCGCCGTCCGTAGCGGTGACGCTCGCTCACCGCCACGAAAAAACCGGCGCTGATGATGAGAACGAAGAGCACGCACCAGAAGATGACGAAGAAGGCCTCCCTGAAGTAGAAAGTCGCTCCTGCGGCACCTGCGCCGGTGATTGCCCAGCACCACAACAGGCTGGTGCGGAAACCGCGTGCCCGGTTGGCGGCGGGCGGCGTCAGCAAGGCCACCGCCACCTGAAAAAGCAGAAGGGCCAGGATGCCAAGGACTATGAGCAGAAAAAGATTGAAGGTCCAGGTCTCGGCCGTGCTGCCGGAGGAGATGAGGGAGGCCAGCAGTCCACCCCAACCAATGTGGGCCGTGGTGCCGACGGACATTCCTCCAGAGGCCAGGAAAGCCAGTATCCAGAAAAGCCCGAATCCTCCGAACTGGAGCAGGAAGAGCAGGCTGCCCACAACCAGTACGATCTTGACGGCTCGGGATACCGGCAAGGCGGCCAGCACCATGGCGGCCAGGGTGATCAGGAGAACGGCGGCAAAGGAAAAGGCGGTAACGGTGAAGATGGAGGCCAGATCGACGCCGCGCAAGTAATAGGTCAGCCCAAGGAAGGGCAAGAAGGTGCTGAAGACGAGCCCAGTCAGGGCAATGGTCGAGAACAGCTTGCCGGAAACGACGTGGCGGGCCGAAATGGCGGTGATGAAGATCAAGTCCATCTCTTCGCCGAAGCGTTCGGAGGCAAGCCGCCAGCCGATGTATACGGGAACCAAGAGCATGCAGCTGATGCTCAGGATGGTGTAGAGCAAGGCGAAGACGGTGCGTCCCAGGGCCACCGTGCCCGACGATCCGGCGGTAAGCAGGGCCCCGCCCACGAAAAGCGTCTCCAGACCCACCAGGCCCAGCAGCAAGAAGATGACGAAGCGGCCCTCGGCGATCTGGCGCAGTTCTTTCACGGCCACCGGGTTGAGGAGGTCGCTGAGGTCTTCCAGTCCGCTCCAGGGTTTCATTGCACCTCCCCGCGGGTAATGTCCATGAAGACCTTCTCAAGGTCGGTCTTGCGGTGGCGAAACTCCACGATGCGCCAGCCTTGGGAGACCAATTGGGCCAGGAGTTGGGCGCATTCTTCCTGCCCGCCTTCCAGAACCACTTCGATTCCGCGTCCGGCCGGGACGGCTTGTTCCACGCGTGCCGTCTGCAGCAGCGATTCCAGCAGTTCTTCGCTCCGCTCCAGCACCCGCAGGTAGACCTGGGAGGCCAGTTGGTCCTCCTCCGCCTCCAGGTCGACCGCGCCGGAGCGCAGCAAGCGTCCTTGCTCGATGATGACGGCATCGTCGCAGATCTCCGACAGTTCGCTGAGGATGTGAGAGCTGAAAAGTATGGCCTTGCCCTTCTCGGCCAACACTTTCAGCAGTTCGCGCAGTTCCACTCTGGCGCGCGGGTCGAGTCCCGAGGCGGGCTCGTCCAGGACCAGCACGGGCGGATCGTGAATCAAGGCCCGTGCCACGCTGAGGCGCTGCTTCATGCCTTTGGAGAGCGCCGAGATCTTGCGCTGAGGCAGCTTTCCCAGACCCGTGAAATGCGCGATCTCGTCCACCACCCGGCGGCGGTCCGATCCCCGGAAGTCGAAGGCCCTGGCAAAGAAATCCAGGTAGTCATGGACGGAGATGTCGCTGTGCGAGGGCAAGGCGTCGGGAACGAATCCTACGGCGCGCCGGGTCACTTCGGGATCTTCCAGAACGGAGACGCCGTCGATGAGCACGTCCCCGCCGGTGGGCTCGTCGAGTGTGGCCAGGATGCGCATGGTAGTGGTCTTGCCGGCGCCGTTGGGTCCTACGAAGGCGGCGATGCGGCCGGAAGAGAAAGAGAAGCTCACGCCGTCGACGGCTTTGATGTCGCCGAAGTAGCGCTTGAGGTCCTGCACCTCGACGATCATCGGTCACCTCCCGCCTCTTCCAGCCTGAGCGGCGGCGGCGAGAGGCTGGAGATGCCGAAGACGATGGCGAAACGGTCGGGACGGGTGACTCGGGGTACTCCCAGCTCGACGAAAGGCGCGTCGGAGAGCACCGCTACGTAGGTACCCGGACGCAGGTAGTCGATGTTGCGGGGCACGAACGCCTCGGTCTCCCATCCCCCGGCGTAATAAAAACGCCATAGGGAAGGAACCGGAAAGTCCTGGGGCCGCTTGCGTCCGCTGGGCTTGAGCAGCGCCGACTGGCCCGGAGCCAGTTGCGAACCCCAATAGACGCCGCCGTCCGGCGCGCAAAACCACATTTGCTGAATGTGGGCCCCCAGCCCGTTGGTGACTTCGACGGATCCGGCCTCGATTTTGACCGGCAGCCGTTCCCGTCTTCGTTCTGCTTGGCGGAGTTGAAAGTGGATGGGAATGCGGGCCGAGAGCCATCCTGCTTCAAAACGCAGTCCGTCCTGGAGCAGCAGCCGGCGGGTGGAGAATCCGCTTTCCCGGTCCAACAGCGGCACGGCCTCGGTGTGCTCGTTGAAAAGGATGCCTTGCGGCAAAGTGCGGGTAGAGTAGAACCCTTGGTCGCCCAGCGTGAAAGCCCGGTCGCTGCGTTCGTCCAACATGGTCATCGAACGGGTGCGCACATGGACCTGGGAGCCCTCTACAAAAAGAGCGAATCCGATCAGCAAACCGGTGGTGGCCAGGGCCGTGGCGGGAACCGTCCACCACAGCCAAACGCGCCGTTTCCTGCGGTGCAGGAAGAAGACGTTGGCGGGCCCCAGGAGGAGAGCGAAGAGGACCGTGAGCAGGAAGAGTCCGCGGACGGGCAGGCGAATGTCCTCGGTCACCAGCGTGATGGAAGGCATCTGCCCCCCGGAGAGGGGGGAATAGAGAGGGTTCGCTGTTTGGCCGATGTGCTGGATGGTCCAATCGCCGGCGGAATCGGGGAGAGTCCAGCCGGCAGAGGGAAGGGAGAGGACTCCGCCGAAGCCGATGTAGGCTTCTACCGAGCCTGGCATCACGGTCTCTTGCGTGGGCCACTGCGGCCAACCTGCGGGCAGAGGACCGAGCACGACCAGCGTTCCTCCCAGGGCTACGAAGTCGTAGATGGCCTGCTGCACCGCGGCCGGCGCCGCCGATAGTTCGCGGGAGGAGAGGGCCAGAGCGTCGAAGCGGGAATGAGCCAGCCAATTAGAGCTCCATTGGCGCACCCCCTGCTCGGCCACAATGGCCTGAAATTGCTTGACCGGGGCGCCAGACGGGGCCGGAGTAACGGTGACCGTAGGAGGCCGCACTCCGGGCGAGGCCGAGACCGAGCCCGACATCAGGCGCTGATGGGCCTGGCGCAGCGGAATCTGCAGGTGCTGAGCCGCAGGGCTGAGCAACACGCTGAGACGTTGTCCGTACTGGGAGGCGTGGTACCCGGAGTGAGCGAAAGCCCGCTCGAACTCTTGACCGTCGACCCTGACCCGCAGGCGTCCGCCGCCGGGCAGCATGAGGGGCGGTTGCAGCAGGGAAACCACCAAGTCGGCTCCCGGTCCCGCTTTTAGCCGCCGCACGATGCGGTTCATTCCCCAGGGTCCGGCTTGCTGAATGTCCTCGTGGGGCGCGATGAGCTCCACGAGATGGCTTTCCTGAGAAGTATTGGTGAGGCGGATGCGGTACTCGGCGTAGCCGTGCATGGTGAGAGCCGAGTTGACGGTGGTGTCCAGAGCCTCCAGGCGAATGGGCCCATACTTTTCCTGGGCCCGCAAAGAAGGCAGGGAAAGCAGGGCCGAGAGGATCAGCAGAGCCGCCGCAGGACGCAACATCAGCGGGCCTCCACCCCCTCGGGCAGCCCGCTTTCGCGCCGGTCCAGGGCTTGCAGCAACTGGTCGACGATTTGCTGGGGTCCGACTTTGTCGAAGCGGGCCTGATAGTTGAGCACCAGGCGGTGGTTGAGCACCGCTGCCGCCGCCTCTTCCACGTCCTCGAAACCGACGGTGGGCCGTCCCGCCAGCAGGGCCAGGGCGCGCGCCGACTCGGCCAAGGCGATGGCGGCTCGGGGCGAGGCTCCGTAGCTGACGTAGCCGCCCACGATCTCCGGGGCCTCGGGGCTGGCCGGATGGGTCGCTTCCACCAGGCGTGAAATGTAGCGGGAGACGGCGCGGGGCAGGAAGATGCCCTCCATGGCCTGAAAAAGTCCTTGCAGTTCTTCAGAGGACATACGGCGCTCAGGCTGGGGCATGATGCCGCGCCGGCGGCTGGAGATGATGCGCTCCAGCACCTCGGCGCCGGCGTGCTCGACCTGCAGCTTGAAGAGAAAGCGGTCGAGTTGGGCCTCCGGCAGAGGATAGGTGCCCTCCAACTCGATGGGATTCTGGGAGGCCAGCACGAAGAAGGGGTCGGGAAGGTCGCGGGTCTGTCCCAACAGCGTCACCGACTGTTCCTGCATGGCTTCCAGCAGAGCCGATTGGGTCTTGGGCGAAGCGCGGTTGATCTCGTCGGCCAGCAGAATGTTGGTGAAGACCGGACCGGGGTGGAAGGCCATTCGCCGTCCCTGTGCCGTCTCTTCCAGGATGTGGCTGCCCAGGATGTCCGAGGGCATCAAATCGGGCGTGAACTGGACTCGGTTGAAATCGAGATGAAGCAATTGGCCCAGTGCCTGGATGAGGGCCGTCTTGCCCACCCCGGGAAGTCCTTCCAGCAGAATGTGCCCGCGGCTGAGGATGCCTGCCAACACCAGGCGGTGCAGGCGCTCGCGTCCCAAGAGCATCCGGTCAAGCTGCTGCAGGACGCTTTCGGCCAACTCCACGAAAGGCCGCAATTCTTCGGGTTGCAGCAGCTTTTCGGCAGCCCGGCGGGTGGAGGTTTCAGCAGAAGCGGGGGACTGTTGCTGAGACATACTGCGAGCCTTTCTGAGTTTCGTCAGCGAGGTTGGCCGGGGGGTTGCGAGGAAGAGCCGGTCGGGTCCTGACCGCGCTGGAAAAAGCGTTCCACCGCGCCCCGGTGCCTGGGCAGGACGGTGCGCCTGACCGCGCTTCCTCCGCCCGCCTGGGAGGATTGCAGCGTCCCGCCCGAGGAAACTTGTCCCGGGTCGGTGACGGGAGCGCTGCTGCTCATTCCTACCAGTTCGGCCTCTTCCAGCGAGTGGACGGCTGACGGGGGCAGAGACTGGTCGCGGAAGCCGAAGCCTTCCTGCGCCACCTCGTCTTCAAAGCTCAGCCAGGCATCGCCGCGTCCGCGGTCGACGCCTCCCCGCCCCGGCATCCGGCACCTGGCTCCCGTGGCCAGGATCGCTTTCTCGTTCTCGGCCAGGAAGGCGGCCAAGCCCTCTGCATCAGTTTTGCTTCCGTCCTTGCAGCGGCCCAGCGTCCGGGCGTCGATGAGACGCACCTGCTGCAGCCGCTCCATGCTTTGCAGCAATTCGCTCTTGCTGCTGGAAAGCTGGGCGGAAAGTCTCTGAAGTCCTTCCGGGTCCAGGCCCTCGGTGCTCATCTGGCCCCACTCGCCCGCTTTGGCGGACAGGTTCTGCATGGAAGAGAGCTGGGAAAGCATCTCCTGCAATTCCGCTCCCCCCTGGTCCTGCAAAGCACTTGAAAGCTGGTCGCCGGCCTTGGAAAGCGCCCCGGCCAGTTCTTCGGCCTGAGTCAGGCTTTCGATGGCCTGATCGGCACCCTGGGCCGCTTCCTGGGCGCTCTGTTCCATTTGTTCCTGCAAGTGGTCGAGGGCTTCGTAGGTGCGGGCGGGATCGTCGGCATCCGATTCCTTGCGCAGCGATTCCATCTGCCGGCGCAGCGATTCGGCTTCTTCCTGCCGATAGATCTCCTCCTCCTCAAGAACGTCAATCTGCTGAGCCAATTCCTGGCTCTGGCGGTCGATATCGAGCAGGGCCCTTACGGGGGTCTCGGGAATGGGAAGCAGCCAGGCCGCCATCAGGAAGAGGCAGGCCGTCGAGGCGGCCGCCGCCGGGCGCTTCCACTGGACCTTGAGGCGCGGCAGATGGTACTCGCCCAACTGCTTTCCCCAGGCGCCCAAGTCCCTTTCCGCCGAAGCAACCAGAAATCCGCCGGCGCGGTTGCGGCGTTCCACCAGAGCCAGCAGCCCCAGGTAGCTGGGAGTGCGGCGGCTGGAGAGGTTGGCCGACAGGGCCAGGGCGGCGGCTAAGCCCAGCGCGCCTGTCCACAGCCAGGGACTGCCTTGTCCCGTGGCTGCCCGCCAGGCCAGTACCAAGGTGCCCCAAAAAAAGATCCAGGCGGCCGACAACATGAGCGTCCAACGGGCGGCCAGCAGCCAGCGGCAGCGCCGGCGCAGGTTCAGCACTGCCCGGCGGGCGCGCAGGATTCGATTCTCCACCGCCGCGTCATCCGGAGCACCAGGATCGTTATCGGGGGCCATACGTTCCTTTCAGATGCGAGCTGGACATACTTGGACGAAAAACTCTCAGGTCAGGACATAGACACCAAAAGGATACACTGAGTTCCCGTCCGTTGTCTCCAGGGGTCCGTTTCCTCCCCGCCGGCTTTGCCACCCGAAGTGGAAATTTCTGGTAGCATTCTGAACAAATCTCGTATCGCTAAGATACGCGTTTGAGGGGACGCGTTGGGGGACAACACGTGTCGATCGAACCATCGCAATCCAAGCCGGAAAAACCTCGCAAGAAAATCCGCTATGTGCCCGCCGTGGGACCGCGCCTCAAGAAGCTTCTGGCCGTGGTCTTCGGACTCTTCGCCCTGCTGGCCGTCAACTCCAGTTATCTGGTCGGCGTCTCGCTGCTGGAGTGGGCTTCGGGACAGGTTTACCAGAACTGGTTCTACCTGATCATGTTCCTGGTCCACCTGGGCCTGGGGCTGCTTTTCGTTCTGCCCATCATCGTCTTCGGCATCCTCCACATGCGCAACGCCTATCAGCGGCGCAACCGCCGGGCCGTCAAGGTGGGCTATGCCTTGTTCGCCACCGCCGTGTTGCTGCTGATCAGCGGATTCATACTTATGCGGGGCGACTTCATCCTCTTTCAAATCGACGTCAAAAATCCCACTTTGCGCAGCGCCGCTTATTGGGCCCATGTCGTTTCTCCTTTGGTGGCGGCCTGGCTCTTCGTGCTGCATCGGCTGGCGGGACGCCGCATCCGCTGGAAGGTGGGCGGGGCCTGGGCCGGAGTGGCGGTGGGATTCGCCGGCCTGATGCTGATCGTGCAGGCTCAGGATCCGCGGGCCTGGAACCAGGTGGGCAACCCCAAGGGAGATAAGTACTTCTTTCCCTCCCTGGCCCGTACCGTCACGGGAGACTTCATTCCGGCCGAAGTGCTGCACAACGACGCCTACTGCCAGGAATGCCATGCCGACATCCACCAAACCTGGTCCTACAGCGTGCACCGCTTTGCGTCTTTTAACAATCCGGCCTACCTGGCCTCGGTGCGTGCTACCCGCAAGAAGCTCTTTGAACGCGATGGAGACGTCACGGGGGCGCGCTTCTGCGCCGGATGCCACGATCCCCTGCCCTTCTTTTCAGGCGAGTTCGACAAGCCCCATTTCGACGACCCCGACTACGACCTGGCTTCGGACCGCACCGCCAACGCCGGAATCACCTGCACGGTCTGCCATTCCATCACCAACATCAACACCCCCCGCGGCAACTCCGACTACACCATCGAAGAGCCTATCCACTACCCCTTCGCCTTCAGCGAGAACCGTTTCCTCAAGTGGGCCAACCGCCAGTTGGTGAAAGCCAAGCCCGAGTTTCACAAAAAGACATTCCTCAAGCCTCTGCACCGCTCGGCTGAGTTCTGCGGAACCTGCCACAAGGTGCACCTGCCCCCGGAGCTCAACGCCTACAAATGGCTGCGCGGGCAGAACCACTACGATTCCTTCTGGCTGAGCGGCGTCTCGGGCCATGCGCCGGCCAGTTTCTATTACCCGCCCCGGGCGGAAACCAACTGTAACGGCTGCCACATGCAGCTTGTGGAGTCCGACGACTTCGGGGCCAAGGACTTCGACGACAGCGGAATGGCCAAGGTCCACGACCACCAGTTTCCCTCGGCCAACACCGCCATCCCCCATCTGCTGGGCTTTCCCGAGTGGGTCAACGAGCGCCATCGCGCCTTCAACGAAGGGGTGATGCGGGTCGACATCTTCGGAGTCAAAGAGCAGGGCGAGATCGACGGACAACTGACGGCGCCTCTGCGTCCCCAGGTTCCGGCCCTGCGTCCCGGACGCCGCTATTTGCTGGAAACCGTCATCCGCACCCTCAAGATGGGGCATCACTTCACCCAGGGCACTGCCGACTCCAACCAGGTATGGCTGGAGATGGAGGTGACCTCGGGAGACCGCGTCATCGGCCGCAGCGGCGCCATGGACTCGCAAGGCCGCGTCGACCCCTGGTCGCATTTCGTCAACGCCTACGTCATCGACCGCAACGGCAACCGCATAGCCCGCCGCAACGCCGAGGACATCTTCATCGCCCTCTACAACAACCAGATTCCGCCCGGGGCCGCCGACGTGGTGCATTACAAGCTGGACGTCCCGCGCGACGTCGGAGACGACATCACTGTCCGCGCCACCCTCAAGTACCGCAAGTTCGACACCACCTACCTGCGCTTTTTCAAGGACGATCCCGACGCCGTCAACGAGCTGCCGGTGATGGTGCTGGCCTCCGACTCGGTAACCTTTCCTGTAGCGGCCGGGACCCGGGTTGCCGAGTCGGCGCCTGAGGCCGACGACGACTCGCTGCCGCCGGCCTGGCAGCGCTGGAACGATTACGGCATCGGACTCTTCCGCAAGCCGGGACGGGGCGAACTGCGCCAGGCCGCTCACGCCTTCCGCCAGGTGGAAGACCTGGGGCACCCCTCCGGCCCCATCAACCTGGCCCGCGTTTTCATCCGCGAAGGGCTGATCCAGCAAGACGCGCCCCAAGCCCTGGCCCGGGCCCAGTCCTTCGATGAGGCTCCGGCCTGGACGCTGCTCTGGCTGGGCGCTCTCGTCGACAAGGAAAACGGGCACTACGAAGCCGCCCAATCCAAGCTGGCCGACCTCATCCAGGGAGGCTTCGCTCAAGCCCAGGGACGGGGATTCGATTTCTCCAAGGACTATCGGGTTCTGGTGGAAATGGGCGAGGTCCTGCAGCGCCAGGCCTTGACCCAGCGCGGCGAGCACGCCCAGCGCGAGCTGACGCTGCGCGAGGCCGAGAAGTGGTTCTTGCAGGCGCTCGAGCTCGATCCTGAAAACCTCTCCGCCCACTGGGGACTCAAGCAGATCTACCAGGCCCTGCACGACCGTGAAAAAGAGCGCCTCCACGCCGACCTGCACGCCAAGTACAAACCCGACGACAACGCCCGCGACCGCGCCATCACCACCGCCCGGCGCCTCGACCCCGCCGCCGACCACGCCGCCGAAGCCGTCGTTATCTACGACCTCAACCGTTCCCCGTTATTAAGGGAATAGAGGCGAGGGCAGCGGCTAAGGGTCGATCTTGAAAGCGCCTTGCAGGGGCTGGTTGAAGGTGAACTCCTCGAGTTCGAGTTCCCAGTCGATCTTCAAGGTGGCGTTGCCTTCGCGAGTGTAGCGGATGACGTATTTGTGGGGCAGCGTAAGGCCGCCCTCTTGTCGGAAGTCGGAGAACTCCTCGATGAGCACATAGCGGGTTTCGCTTTGCTGGCTGGAATCGATGGGACGCGATCCCATGCTGGCCGAGATGCTCATGCGGTAGTCGCTCAGCACGTGGCGGAAAGTCTCCTGCTCGAAATAGAGGCGGATCCTGAAGTCGGTCTTGCCTTTTCGCGCCTTGTATTCCACCTCGTGATACTTGACTCCGTCCAGCTTCCTGAGTCCCTTGTACTTGAGCTTGGGATCTCGTTCCGGCAGGTTGAGAAAGGGCCAATCGCGGCTCAGGGTGCCGCCGATAAGCCCTTCCCGCAGAGGCAGTTCCTGGGTCTTGAGAAGATTCCCCAGAGGGGAGCGCTGTCCCGGACTCATCTGCCCCACCTCGACGCTTTCTCCGTCGAAAAGAAGCGCCTCCTCAGCGTAGTCAGGCGTAGCGAAGTTCATGTAGATCAGCGACTTGCCGGGCTCGGAAAGCATGCGCGCCGACCCGACGAGCTTTCCCGAACCGCCGATTCGCGGAATGGCCGAACCGTTGCCGGTCGCCGTGATGCTCTCGACGCGGGCGCGGGCTTCGGCCGTCCCGATGGAATCGAGATGGCTTGCCACCAGTTCTTCCACCGTGATCTTTTCCTTGCCCCACAGCCCCGGCGTGACCAGGCACAGGCAGGCGACAGTCCCTGCCATGATCCACGGCGTCAGCAAGCGGCGACTCAGGCCTCTATTCCCTAGCGAGTCCATGTCTGCACTCCTTGTGAAGAAATCCTCTTACCGCCCAATCATAGAAGAAGAACCGCCCCAGGTGAAGGCCAAACTACCGCGTCAGCTCAATCGCCCTCTCCGGGTGTAGGTGTTAAACTGCTCTTGCTCTTATGTCGGACTCGCACGAGATTACTCAATTGCTGCAAGAAGTGGACGCCGGCCGGGAGGGGGCGATGGACGAGTTGATGGAGACCGTCTATGCCGATCTGCGCCGTCTGGCTGAAGCCCACCTGCGGCGCCGCTATGGTCCCCAGGCCGATGCCATCACGCTGGAACCGGCTGCGCTGGTCAACGAGTCCTTCCTCAAACTGATCAAGCAGCGCAAGGGATTCGACAACCGCCAACACTTCTTCGCCATCGCCACGCGAGTGATGTTGCGTGTTCTGAGCGACTATCAGCGACACAAAGGAGCTGCCAAGCGGGGCGGGAACCTGGAGCGGGTCACCTTGCAGATCGACCGCCGCATGGACGATCAACAAGGCATCGAGGTGGACGTCTTGCGCGACGCCCTGGAGCGCTTGCAACAACTCGATGCGCGCAAGGCCGACGTAGTGCGGCTGCGGGTGGTTTGGGGGCTGGAGATGAAAGAAGTGGCTGAGGCGCTGGAGGTCTCGCTGGCGACCGTGGAGCGCGACTGGGCCTTCGCCCGTTCCTGGATCAAGCGCGAAACACAGCGGAGCAGCGCTAGATCCCAAGTTCCTGGTGCGGAGTGAAGCCTGCGCCGGAAGGCAGGCCCGAACATCGGTCATGAGGGTTGAAAGGCGGCCGTTTGCGCGTATCTAATTGAGATGATGGAAAAAGAACGATTTCACCAGATCGAGGAGCTCTTTCACGCGGTGAGGGGACTTCCCCCCGAGGACCGGGACATATACCTGGACACGGCTTGCGGAGAAGACACCGACCTGCGCGCCGAAGTGGACTCGCTGCTGGTCTTCAATGATGACGGGAGCGGAGAGCTGGAACTGCATTCGACTGGGGCGCCGGAAGAAAGCGGCCATTCCCGGCCTGACCAGCGTACCCTGGCTCCCTTGCCGGCGGAAATCGCCGATCCTGAGGCGCCGGGAACGCTGATCGGTCCCTACGAGATCCTGGAACTGATCGGAGAAGGCGGCTTCGGCACCGTCTATCTGGCCCAACAGACCGAGCCGGTGCGCCGCAAGGTGGCGCTCAAGATCATCAAGCTGGGCATGGACACCCGCCAGGTCATCGCCCGTTTCGAAGCCGAACGCCAGGCCCTGGCTCTGACCGACCACCCCAACATCGCCAAGGTGCTGGACGGCGGAGCCACTCAGAGCGGCCGCCCCTATTTCGTGATGGAACTGGTGCGGGGGCTGCCCATCACCGAATACTGCGACCTCAACCGCTTCAGCGCCATCCAACGCCTCAAGCTCTTCATCCCCGTCTGCCGGGCCGTCCAGCACGCTCATCAAAAGGGCATCATCCACCGCGACATCAAGCCCTCCAACGTGCTCGTCACCCTTCAGGACGGACAGCCGGTTCCCAAGATCATCGACTTCGGCATCGCCAAGGCCACCAAGGGCAGCCTCACCGAAAAGACCCTCTTCACCGAACTGCGCCAGTTCATCGGAACGCCCGCCTACATGTCGCCCGAGCAGGCCGAAATGAGCGGACTCGACATCGACACACGCTCCGACATCTATTCGCTGGGCGTGCTGCTCTATGAACTGCTGACCGGCACCACTCCTCTCGACTCCACGCGACTGAGCAAAGCCGGCTACGGAGAGATCCTGCGCCTGATCCGAGATGAAGATCCGGTCACGCCCTCGGTCAGGGTCGGCCAGTTGGGAGAAGACGCCCGCAAGACGGCCCTGCGCCGCAGCAGCGAGCCTTCGGCCCTGAGCAAGCTCTTCCGCGGAGACCTGGACTGGATCGTCCTCAGGGCCATGGAGAAGGACCGCACGCGCCGCTACCAGAGCGCCAGCGAACTGGCTGAAGACATCCAGCGCCACCTGGACAACCGCCCTGTGCTGGCCGGCCCGCCCAGCACCTTCTATCGCATTGCCAAGTTCGTGCGGCGCCACCGGGCCATGGTGTCGACGGCCGCCCTGGTCCTGCTGGCGCTGATCGTGGGACTGGCCCTGGCCACGGCCGGATTCCTGCAGGCGTCGCGCCAGCGCAACGCCGCCGAAGAGGCCCGACTGGAGGCCAGAGCCGAGGCTGAGCGCTCTCAGGCCATCAGCGACTTCCTGCAACGCATCATGACCCAGATCGACTCCCACACCTCGGGCGAGGCCAGCGTCGAAACCGGAGACCTGATCGATGAAGCCAAGCGCCTCTTCGGAGAGAACCATCCCACCGTGGCCGCCGCCCTCTCCTCGCTGGGCCTGCGCATGCAGAACACCGGACGGCTGGAGGACGCCGAGACCCTCTTCCGCGAATCGCTGCAAATCTGGAGCAACCTCGATGACGACGGCTACAACCTGGGCGTCGTTCAAGGCCGCCTGGGCAAGCTTCTCTACCTGAGCGGACGCGACGACGAGTCGGAGGAGCATCTGAGGGCCTCCATCGACCTCTTCTCCCAGTTGCCGGAAGGGGCGGGGTTGGCTTTCTGCGATCCGCGCCTGGCCCTGGGCGAACTGCTCAACCGGCGGGGCCAGTCGCAGGCCGCCATCGAGCAGTTCCAAGAAGTCCTGCGCCTGCGTCAGAAACTGACTCCCGATCAGCGCTATGAGATCGCCGTGGTGCGCGAGATGATGGTGCAAGCCCTGCTGGCCGATCAGCGCACGCAGGAAGCCGCCGAGATCACCCTGCTGCTGGCACGCGACTACCAGGCCACCTTTCCCGGCGGGCTCATCGACGCCAATGCCCACCTGCGCGCCGGACGGCTGCTTCTCAACGTGGGGCGCTCTCAAGAAGCCGAGCGGCTGCTGCGGCGGGCCATCAGACTCTATGGGCAAATGGACCAGCCGCCCAACGACCTGATGCTTTTCGCCTACGACGGGCTCTTCCAGATCTTGCGCCGGAATCCCCAGCGGATCGAAGAAGCCCTGGGCATGAGCGACACCCTGATGGATCTCATGCGCCGCACCCTGGGTCAGGAAAGCATCGAACTGGCCCCCCACTTTGCGGGGCTGGCGCAGATGGCGGAAGAGGCAGGCCAGTTGGACCGGGCCCTGCAAACCGCGCTTGAAGCGCACCGGCTGGTGCGCAGCAAGGCCGAAGCCGCCCAGAACAGCAACTGGGACTCCAACCTGGAGAGGATGCAGAGTCGGGTCCACCGCATCAACTGGCGCATCGCCACGCTTGACGGGCGTGAGCCGGCCTCATACGAGAGAGCCTACCAGGCCCAGAAGCTCCTCTCCGAGGACGCCCCCGCAGACATGGACTTCCAGCGGACGCTGGGCGTGCTGGCCTACCGGGCGGGAGAAGACCAGGCCGCCCTGGAGCAGCTATCCCGCGTGCAGGAGCTGCGCCGCCGCTCCGAACTGGGCGACTCGCCCGTGGTGGAAGCTTTTTCGGCCCTGGCCTGCTTCCGGCTGGGACTGGAGGAGCAGGCCCGAGAGCACCTGTCGGCCCTGCGCCACCTGCTCTCCTTGCCCATTCACGCCGATGACGAGGAGAAGCAGGAGCTGTTGGCCTACACCGAAGAACAACTGGGCCGGATCTCCCGGATGGCCAAGTAAGATTTCTGGATTTTTCCTGAGATTCGTGAGGGGTGAGCGCCTTCTTCAGCGCGTATACAAGTGGAAGGAGGAAAAACGCTCGTGAAATGGATGTTCCGCCAGATGCGCCAGATGATCGTCGAGATACTGGCCGGAATCCTGCCGCTGTCAGCGCTGGTTCTGGGACTGGCCCTCTCCTCCTATGAGCGTCCCTCCCAGGTGCGTCCGGCCGGCGAAGGCGAATCCGCCCCGCAGACGCGCATTCAGGTGCCCCAGCCCCCGACCCGGAGTCCTGCCGAGTTTCCAGGGCAGTAAACGCCCGGATTTTCCTCCCGCCAGCACACTTTACCAGCCGAGTTCTTGCAGGGCTTGAAGCATGCGGGGACGGTCCTCCTCCTCGATGAAGAAATGGTACCAGCGGCCGTTGACCTGCTCGATGGAGAGGAAATCATCCTCAAGATTGGCCTGTTGCAGGATGCTTCTGACCAGCGTGCGCGAGGTGCAGTCGTCGCTGCGGAAGCGGAACATGTTGGAGTCGACCTCCAGGGTCCCCTGGCAGTCGCGGTTGCCGGGAATGAGAGTCTT
Organism: Acidobacteriota bacterium; assembly: GCA_035471785.1. Lineage (NCBI taxonomy): Bacteria > Pseudomonadati > Acidobacteriota > Acidobacteriota bacterium. The sequence continues at coordinate 11,600 of DATIPQ010000154.1, read as the reverse complement.
GCGGGCGTCGGCCATGACGACCTGGAAGATGAAGTCGGACTGTGCCTGGGAACCGTCGGCGGCCGAGGCGGCCTCGGCTCCAGATCGGTCGGCCTGGGGCGAAGGCGTAGCCGGCCTGGAAGGTGTGCCTGCGCTGTCCTGACCGATGCCCGCGCTCTGGCCGCGGGGCCGCGGGGGTGACGAGCCCCCCGAACTTCCTCCCGGCTGGGCCGGTGCAGCGTCGCCTCCAGACCCGGCTCCCTCTTGGGGCGGAGCGGCGGGATCGGAGGCCTGCTCATCCCCCTGCTGGGCCGGATCAGTCTCCGTCCCCAGGGTGGACTGGGCCAATTGCTCCTCGCCTTGCGGGGCGGAGCCGTCGCCCATCGACATGACCGCCCACACCGTCACAACCACCAGCACCAGGGCTGCCAGCAGTCCCACCGGCAACATCCATCTGCGGTTGAAGGCCTCGTCTCCGCCGGTGGGGACGACAACAGTGGGATCGGGTCTGGCTTCAGGCTGCTGACCAAACGAGCCGCTCTCCTCGGCAGGCGTCTCCTGCGGAGGCGGGGGAGGAGGAGTTCCGGTGGCGGAGTCCTGGAGGTGCTCTTGAGCAGCGCCGGTTTTCTGGCCGGCTGCCGCTTCCTTTTCGGCGCGGGTCTTGGCCAAGGCGGCCGCCATTCCCTGGCGGGCCGTGGTGTCTCCTTCCCAACGCATGGTGGCGGCGGTGTCGTCGACGGGCGGCGGTTCCTCCGACGGCGTGTCCCAGGTGGGCAGATTGTCCTCGGAGACCTTCTCCATCCGCTCCGGCAGCTCCCGCTCCAGAAACTCGTCCAGCTTCTCGTCGAACTCCCGCAGGGAGATCAGCTCGCGGTCGATGTGCGTCATGGTGACGGAAGTGTCGGAAGCCTTGGTAATCTTGCGTACCTGGCGCCGCCTGCGGCCCAGGGGAGCCGCCAATTCCTCTTCCAGCACCTGACGGGCGCGCGGATCGTTCTCGGCCTCGTTGACCTTGGCCTCCACCTGATCCATCAGGTCGCCCAGTTCCTTGGCCTTGATGGCCTTGTTGAGCAATCCCCGCGAGACGATGTGCTCCAGGTCTTCGACCACCTGGTTCATGTCGGCGTAACGCTCCTCGGGACGCTTGGCCAGCATCCGGCGCAGGATGCGCTCCAGGTCCTCCGGCAAGTTGGGGCGCAACTCTCGCAGATTGGGAGGATCGGCGTGCACGATCTGGTACATGGTGGTGGTGATGCGGTCGGAGCGGAAGGGATTGTTGCGGGTCAGCATTTCGTAGAGCATCACCCCGCAGGAGAAAATGTCGGAGCGGGCGTCGAGTTCGCCCCCTTCCACCATTTCCGGAGACATGTATTCGGGCGTCCCTATGGCCACTCCGGTGCGCGTCAGCGACGATCCGGCCAGGTGGGCGATGCCGAAATCGAAGAGCTTGACCGTGCCGTCGTCGGCCAGCAGCACGTTGGTGGGCTTGACGTCGCGGTGGACGATGCCGTGTCGGTGGGCGAACCCCAGGGCCTTGCAGATGTCGGCCATGATTTCCAGGCGGCGCTCCAGGGGCAGGCGCTGGGGAATGATCTCGCGCAGGCTGCGTCCGCGCACGTACTCCATGGCGAAGTAAAGCCGTCCGTCCTCGGCCTCGCCGATGTCGTAGATGGTGACGACGTTGGGATGCTGCAGCCGGGCCGCCGCTTGGGCCTCGCGAACCAGACGCTCCTTGACCTCGTCGCTGGCCAGGAACTCGGGCAGAATGGTCTTGACGGCGACCACCCGGTCGAGCTGGGAGTCGTGGGCCTTGTAAATGACGCCCATTCCGCCCTTGCCCAGGCGTTCGAGTATCTGGTATCGGCCGAATTGCGGGCTCTCGTCCTTCAACATCACGTCTCAGTCGGTCAGCGCAGGCGCAAACCCGAAGCGCTCCGGATTGCGTCCGATCAGGATGGCAGCCATCACTTTGGGCACGTAATTCCGGGTTTCCCGTGGCAGCGCCTTGATGCGGTAAAGATACCAAAAATTTCGTTGGCGCAGAGGATCGTCTACCTTTTCCCGGATGATGCGCTTGACTCGGGTTTGGCCGGAATTGTAGGCCGCCAGGGCCAGCATGATGGAACTGCCGGTCCCGAATTCAAGGATGAGGTGGCGGATGTACTGCGCCGCCGCCCGCGTGGCCTTGACCATGTCCATTCGCTCGTCGACCTGATCGTCGACGGTCAATCCGAAGGCCCGCGCCGTCACCGGAACCATCTGCCAGGGACCCGCCGCTCCCCTGGGACTGTAGCTGCCCTTTCGGAATCCGCTTTCCACCACCACCATGTAGGCCAGGTCGGCCGGCAGGTTTTCCTCCGTCAAGGTGCTGCGGATGCGTTGAAACTCCTGGCGCCGGTCGATCAGCACCTGCTCGATGCTGCCGCGGTCGTTTTCCTGGAAGTGGCGGATGGATTCTTTCACACTTTCTACAAACGTCGGAGGCAGGCTATATACCTCAGCCCCGAAATCTCTCAAGAGCAACCGCAGTTGGTCTTCGATGAAGTCGGTTTCTTCGTCCTTCGATCCCAGTTGAAAGAAGATGCTGTCCTGCAAGGCTTCGGCCTGGGTCTGATACTGCTCCAGCCGGCGGCTGAGCTCCCGCAAGCGTTGGGGATCGCTGGCGTCGGCCAGATCGGCTTCGATTTGGCGGATGTGGTAGTCGAGGTCCTGCTTCTGGCGGCGGACGTCCTGAGCCGCCCACCAGGCGTAGCCCGACATGGCTAGAAGGGCCGCCGCCAGTCCGCCGGCCACCAGTTTCCAGCGTTGTTTGGTATGGCTGACGGCCTGCTGCAGGGCGTCCCGCATGAAGACGATGGTCTGGCCTTCCTCCTGACCTTGCGAGCGCGCCAGCCTGGCCTGCAGAACGGCCTCCTCGGCCAGTTCGTCCACCGACTTGCGCTTGCGCCGCCTCGACCTTCCCTGGCTGTCCGACTCCGCGCCGACGGCTGAAGGCAAGGTTCCCTCGTCGGGGGGCGAGTCCGCCGAGGCCTGCATCTCACGCCGGTCCAGAATCACGGTGCGTTCGGGAGTGGAGGCGGGCATGGGTCCGCTGTGGAAGCGGAAGCGGGGACCTTCAGGCCCCAGGGTGATGACGTCGCCTTCCTCGAGACGGGCGTCCTTAATGCGTTTTGCGGCGATGAAAGTTCCGTTGGTGCTGTCGAGATCGACGAGACGAAAGCTGCCCCGCTTGCCGCGGCGGATTTCAGCATGGCGGGCCGATACCACCCGGCTCCTGTGGCCTTCGGGCACGATGTCGCAGGAGGGATCTCGTCCTATGCGCAGCGATTCGCCCCGCAGAGCGTGCCGGGCCCCTTCCTCGCTTCCCTCCCGCAACTGCACCAACCACGCCCTCGATTCCTGCTTGGGGCGAGTACTGTCCATAAGAAGTCGTGACGCTAGATTATAGGCTTCGCCTGCGATTCCTGGCAAGAAAACGCATACTGGCCAAGTTCCCAGGGGCCTTCCGACCGCACCTCAGGCTTTGCGCGCCTGGGACACCAGGGCGATCAAGGCCTGGCGGGCGGCATCGGGGGTGTCGGCGGGCTGGGGGAAGGCCAGCCGGACGGGTCTCGGACCGCGTTCGGTCATCACCGACATCTCGAATCCGTAGCGGTCGATAGCGGTCATGCTGACTTGCTGGGCCTCCCGCGCCTTGGAGAAGACCCGGCACAAAAGGGCCATGGCCTCGGCGTGATCAGCGTTCATGTGATCGACGATGCCCTCGGCGTGGGCCGCCAGCGGATCGGGTTGAGCGGCTTTCCACTCTTCCCCTGAAACCCAGGACATGCGTCCGTAGCCGCCGATATAGCGCAACGAATCGACGCTCAGACGCCAGAAATTGAAGTCCTTGAAATCGCAATAATAGGACGCGTTGGGCAGCCGTTGCAGGTAGGCCTGGCGGGCGCTTTGATCGCCTTCCTCGATAAGACGGCAGGTCCCCAGCAAGGTCACCCGTCCGTTGGCCAGGGGATCTTGGGAGCGGCTTTCGGCGGCCAGCAGGGAGGCCCGTCCGTCGCGGCGCAGGTTCTGGGTGTGCTCGGCCATCTCGCTGATCAGGAAGATGGGATCTCCGCCCTCGAGAGCAAAGGTTAGGAAGGAGGCATAAGGATGGCCCTCGGGATCCTTGGCCAGGGTGGCCAGGGAGGCGGTGTGCAGCTTCTCGACCAGCGTCCTGGCCCGCTCGGCATGGCTGGGCGCGGCCACGTCGCGGTCATAGAGAGGCTCCTCGCGGTTACGGCTGGGGTTGGCGTGGGCGCTGCTGCTCATTATGGCTCCTGAGGCTTGCCTATGTGTCCTCTTCGGACTAGGCTTAGGCTACTCTATCAGTTTCCGGCACATCCCAGCGGAGGACGATGATGACGACGGCGCGCCTCTACCGAGTGATTCTTCCAGTCAGCGACATCGAAGAAGCAGCGCGATTCTATGCCCGTGTCTTGCAGGTCGAAGGCGAGCGGGTCTCGCCCGGCCGCCACTATTTCAAGTGCGGCGGGGTGATCCTGGCCTGCTACGATCCGGCGGCCGACGGCGACCAACCGGGCTCGGGCTGGAGACATCACGAGAACCAGTACCTCTACTTTTCCGTGCCCGACCTGGAGGCTGTCCGCAAGCGCCTGGCCTCGGCCGGGGGCCGTCCGCTCACCGAAATCGAGGACATGCCCTGGGGGGAACGCCTCTTCTATGCACTTGACCCGATGGGCAGCCGCCTCTGCTTCGTCCAAGAGTCCACCGTCTTCACAGGCGCCGATTGATGGACCCCGGGGGAAAATGAGATCTGTATGCCTTGCTTCAAGCCGCCATTCCGCAACATCAATCTGTGGCTGTAAACAGGTTAGTCAAATCCAGTCGCTACGCTAGCCAGGCCACGACCTCTTCGGTCCCTTGAAGGGGCGGCTTCACCTGCCCGGGGTGAGCAGGCGGAGACCGGGGCAGGGTATGATCTGAGTCCATGAATCGACGAAGGTTTTTGGGTGGCTTGGGCGTCCTCGGCGGGGCCATCGGAGCTTCCGCCGTGCTCGCCAGACCCAGCACTGAAAATGGGCTTGCGGCAGCAGGCGGTGGGGCGGCCCAAGACCAGTTCTCACTGCTCTACGCACCGCACTTCGGGATGTTTAAGGAGCATGGTGGCGACGACTTGGTGGGCCAGTTGGAGTTTGCAGCCGCCGAGGGCTTTCGGGCCTGGGAAGACAACGGGATGATGGGTCGTCCCCTGGCCGAGCAGGAACGCCTGGCCGCCGCCATGCAGCGGCTGGGAATCAGCATGGGAGTCTTCGTGGCAGAGGCCGATTTCCGGCAACGGACTTTCGTGCGTCCGCCCGAAGAAGTGGCTGAAGGGCTGAAAGCCAAGATGCGTCAGGCGGTGGACACAGCCCAGCGGGTGCATGCACGTTGGGCCACCGTGGTCCCAGGCTTGGCCGATCCCGGACTGGAACCCGACTACCAGACCGCCAACGTGGTGGAAAACCTCAGGCACTGCGCCGGGGTCTGCGAGCCGCAGGGACTGACGCTGGTTCTGGAGCCGCTCAATCCCTGGAGGGACCACCCGGGACTCTTTCTCACCCGCATCCCCCAGGCCTTTCAGATCTGCCGGGCCGTGGCCAGTCCCTCGGTCAAGATTCTCGATGACCTCTACCACCAGCAGATCACCGAGGGCAATCTCATCCCCAACATCGACGCCGCCTGGCAGGAGATCGCCTACTTTCAAGTGGGAGACAATCCGGGCCGCAACGAACCCACCACCGGCGAGATCAACTACTCCAACGTCTTCACTCACCTCAAAGAGCGCGGATACGGAGGCATCGTCGGAATGGAACACGGCAATTCCACTCCCGGCCGCCAGGGCGAACGCGCCGTCATCGAAGCCTACCGCCGCTGCGATCCCCGGCTCTAGACGGCAGGTTCCGTTCGTGGTCTTATGACACTGGGAGGACACAGCATGGATGAGGCGCGATTGCGGAGTGTGTTGCTGGCAGGACTGGCGGCGGGAGTGATCTTGAACGTGGGCGGAATGGCGGCTGCCCTCCTGATCGGCTTGGGAGATTCCTTCACGCGGGCGGGAGCCTCCCCGCAGCTCGGGGGAGCGCTGCTTCACACGGGTTTGCGCTTCGGCATTGGACTGGCGGTCGCTTACCTCTACGCCATCGCGGGCCGTCGGCTGGGTGAAGGCCTGAGCGCCGTCGGGAAATTGGTTTTGCCCGTCTGGCTGATCGGCTATCTGCCGCCGGTGGCCCTGCTGCACGAAATCGGCTTCCTTAGCCGAAACCAGGCCGTCCTGAGTGCCGCTTGGGGCCTCGTGGAGGCCAGCGCCGCCATCAGCATGGCGGTCCTGGTCTACAACCGGTTGAGTGCCAAGTAAGCCCTCCTGACCCGCTCTACTTGCTCAGCGAGGGCTTGGTCCAGACGATCTCGGGGAGTTGGACCTCTTCGGGAATGCCGCTGACGTCGCCCTCGCCTATGAACTTCATGACGGCCGCGCTGAAGGACTCGTCCTCGCGCATGGCTTCGGGCAAGGCTCCATGAGAGCCGCCTCTGACGGTGACGAAGGTGCTGTTCTTGAAGTAGGGCTTGAGTTCGAGGGCGTTCTCGTAGGGCGTGGAGGTGTCCCAGTCGCCCTGCACGATCAACGTGGGAATACCGGTTTCGAAGTTCTTCCGGAAAGCCTCGCCCAAGTCGCTGCCCCACTCGGCGCAGGCGGTCTGGTAGAACCATCCCAGATCTCCCACTACCACCTTGGCCGGGTCGGACTGAAGGTGCTGCAGCCGCTGACGGCTGATGCCCGAGCCGCAATCCAGCATGAAGAAACTCGCGGTGGGGAAGCCTCCCCGGGCCAACTGCCGGGCCACGGTCCGCGCGGCGGGATCATAGTCTCCCGCGTAAAGCGTCAGCACGTCTGAGGCCCAGGTTTGGATGCCGCGGCGCGAACTGGTGCGTCCCGAATAACCGTAGGCCATGTCGCGGATGTCGTCGCCGTCCAGGTAAATCTCCGCGCCGCCGGGCACGCTGACTTTGACGGGCTCTTCATCCAGGCGGGCCACCACCGACTTGAAGGCCTCGATCAGGCCGCCCTCGGGGATCTGTTCCTTGAGCCGGTCCGAGGACTCGGCTGCCTTGGCGATGCGCTCCAGCGCCTTGAGCACCCAGGAGGGCATGTCATAGGTATGATCGGGCCCCTCCATACCGGTCAGCACCGCCCGTTCCACCGCGTCGGGATGAAAGCGCATGACGGCCATGGCCCAGTGCGATCCAAAGCTCCGGCCCCACAGGGTAATCTTGCCGTACCCCAGCGCCTGACGGACGTCGTTGACGTCGGCGGCAGCTTCCACCACGTTGAGTCCGCTCAAATCGAGCCCTGTCGATTCCCAGAAGTCCTTGCACTGGCGGGACGCCTGGCGCAACACCTCGGCTTCCTCCTCTTCGGACACCTTGCGATCCAAAGGCAGTTTGGCAGGGGCATCGCAGACGGTATCGGGCTTGGAGGAGCCGATGCCTCGCTGTCCCACTACCACCAAGTCGGCAGTTTCAAGCTGAGGAACGATCTCGCGCTGGTAAAAACCGGGTTGCCCCAGCGAGCCGGACAGCCCGCCCCATCCAGGTCCTCCGTGGAGCCGGAAGACAGGGGGTGTCCCGGGTGCTGCCTTGTCGGACTTGAAGCGGTAGATCTCGACGCCGATCACGCCGCCTCCCGGCCGGGAGCGGTTGGCGGGAACAAACATCATCCCCCGATCGCAGCGGGCGTACCCGCCCCCTTGAAGCGCGATGCGTTCGGGATAGAGCAAAAGCGTCCCCGCCTGCGGCTGCAGATTGGAACTCCGTACCGTCACCCAACCCGCCGCCACAACAACCGCCAACCCGAGAGAAACTACAGCAAGAACCTTCAAAAACCGCATTCCGCTACTCTAAGCCCCACTCCCTCCTTTCCGCAACTGCAAGGCTCGTCGGCTAGCGGTAGCGTTTCAACCTGCACCTATACTGCATAGACCGCTCAAACATCCAGATCGGCGGGGAGGATCCTGAAGGCATCGCCGGATTCCATTTTCAGGACGCGAAAGTGGCGCTCGTCAAGAGTCAGCAGTTGGCGCGTCTGATAGCGATCAGCCAGCACCATGATGGATGCGTCGGCCAATCCGATACCGAGGTCACGGTACTTGGCAATAATGAATCGGGCCGCTTCGATATCTCGCCGGTCGAACGGAGCGACCTGGTAGGCACCCCTCGATACCTCCTCCAGGAACTGCAGTTCGACATCCACTCCGCTCATTTTCTCGATTAAATAGTCAATCTCAGCCAGGACGAAAGGCGAGAGAATGAGTGGCGGGTCTGATCGGCGCAGCGCTTCGGCACTCGACTCGTGCCCTTGCTGGTCGGGGAAAAGGGCCGAAAGCAAACCGCTGGTGTCAAGCAACATCATGAGCGACCGAATCCCTCAAGGAACTCATCGACTCGACTGGCCGCCGTCGAATCCCCAAGCCCCTCTTCGCAGAGAGGTATCCTGGGCCGCGGAGGTCGATTGGCACCGACTTTTTCCTCGATGGCTTCGCGAATGATTTCAGCCTCTGACCGGCCCTGCTGCTTTGAAAGCCTTGTTAGCGAGTCCTTCAGTTTGCGGGGCAAGTACACCGTCGATTTCACCATGGCAAACAGGATACCATACGTGCCATACCTTCGACCTTCGGTTCCAGCTCAGCGGGACGCCGTGCTCCCGGCCGTAGTCGTAGGCAAGACCAATAGGCACTAGACTTCAAGGAGGAACTGTCGCATGACTACCCCGCTTATCATGCTCGTCTTGATGATGGTGCCCTACTTGGGCGCGCGGGCGGTGGCGGCGGTCAGGGGGTCCTTCTTCGAGCCGCGGAGCGCCGCAGCCGTCGGACTTGGCATCTTGTTCGTCTTCACTGGGATCGGACACTTCCAGCGAACGGAGCCTATGGCGCAGATGCTGCCGGAGTGGGTTCCGGAGCGGGTGCTGCTCGTCTACCTGACGGGAATCTTGGAATTCGCTATCGCCGTCGGCTTCTTCATCCCCCAGTGCAGACGATTCACCGGATGGGTCGCTGCCGCCATGCTGGTCGCATTCTTCCCTGCCAATATCTACGCCGCCATCAACCACGTTCCCATGGGCGGCCACGCCTGGGGGCCTCAATATCTCCTCATCCGTGCCCCCCTCCAACTCGTCATCTTGTGGTGGATTTATCGGTTCACCCTTCGGCGTCCACCGCCGCACTCAGTCGGACGGTAGGTACTCGAGCGCCTCCACCAGCGACATTTCGGGGTGGTAGGTGATCAGCTCACGCAGGATCGGGGCATGTCCGCTGCCGATGATCACCAGGATGCGGTCGCCCCGCTCGGCGATCTTCTGCAGGTTGGAGAAGATATGGATGTTGCGCTCGTACCACCTGGAGACCAATTCGGCCCCCGCATAGGTGTCTCCGGCCGCCACCTCGGCGAAGCGCATGTACACGCCATGCTCCCTTGCCAGCTCCTCGGGGTGGTTGCTGAGCCGCAGGATCTTGCCGATGGTGTAATCCTGCTGGCGGCGGTTGGACTCGGCCGCCATCCGCTCTCGCTCCTCGTTGAGAAAGTCCAGGAAGGCCGGGTCATGCTCCTGGGCCCACTCCACAACGGCTTGAAAGGGGAACGGGTTTCGATAGTCGATGGGAAAAAGGCGCGGATGCTCCAACTGCGCCGCCAAGCGAAAGCCCACTTGTTCGGTCTCATTGCGGGACAGCTCATGCTGACCTGCGCGGTAGGCTTTGTAGAGCTGATCGAGCCGGTCGGCTGAGCCCGGCAAATCCTCCACCGCGATCTTGGTAGGACGAAAGCGGGCCAAGGCTTCGACCACGGCGCGAATCTCGGCCTGCTTGGCCTCGGACAGCACGTCGGCCACTTCAACCTTGACCACGTCCAAACCCGGATTCGCGAAGTGATAGGTTCCCAAGACAAGGACCTGCGTGGGTTCCCCCGCGCTGGGTACCTGTCCCGAAAGCGTCTGGGTGAGAAGGAGGGCGCCCAACATCGCGCCTCTGCGGAATGGGAAGCCTTCAAACAGCATGATTACTCCATCGGTTGCGGACTCTTGGCATGGGGACAGAACAACGTAGGATACGGCTGCAAAGTTTAGCTGGTGAAGAGAGGCCGTGGTAGGCTGCGGAACCAGTAGGAGCGATTATGGGTGGATTTCGACGACGTGATTTCCTCTTTTCCGTCGGCGCGGCGGTGATGGCCACGGCCTGCGCTCCGGCGGGCGCCTATTCAGCGGAGCCTCAAGCATGTATGGACTGATCGGAAAGATAAACACCGTGTCGGGCAAGCGCGATGAACTCATCGCCATTCTCCTCGAGGGCGTATCCGGGATGCCGGGTTGTCTCAGCTATGTGGTCGCCAAAGATCCCGGCGATGCGGACGCGATTTGGGTCACCGAGGTGTGGGACAGCCAAGCCAGCCACCAGACCTCGCTCTCGCATCCCTCCGTGCGGGAAGCCATCGCGCAAGGACGCCCGCTGATCGCCGGATTCGGCGAGCGCTTCGAAACCGAGCCCGTAGGCGGCCGCGGCCTTCAGGACTCCGAGAAGCAGGGTTAGGCGACCGTGTTGAGTCCGCAGACGGCTCTCCGGACTGTCAAGATCGTCCACACGGTGGTTTGGGCTTTCTTTGCCGGCTGCATCTTTGCCATTCCTGTCTCGGCTTGGCGTGGCCGGTTCACCATTGCCGCCGTGCTGATCGGCATTGTCTTCATCGAGGTTGGCATCATAGCGGCCAACGGCTGGCGCTGCCCGCTCACCAATGTTGCCGCGCGTTACACCGAAGAACGACAGGAGAACTTCGACATTTATCTTCCGCTGTGGCTGGCTCGATACAACAAACATATATTCGGAACCATCTTCTTGGCGGGCATTCTTTACACCTTGGCACGCTGGCTGGGCTGGGTGCGGAGCATTTCGGGATCAGAGTCGTCACGCCCAACGACTTCATCCGCTGGCTTAGGGAGGAATGAGCATGAGTGCAATGAGTTTACGGCTGCCGGAATCGCTGCACAAGAAGGTTCGGGAAGTAGCGAAGCAGGAAGGCGTCTCGATCAATCAATTCGTGACGCTTGCGATTGCTGAGAAACTCTCTGCCCTGTTGACCGAAGAGTACATCTTGCGGCGGGCGGAACGCGGAAGTCGTGAGAAGTTCGAACGGGTGTTGGCCAAGGTGCCGGACGTGCCGGCCCAGCCCGGCGACGAGCCTCCAGGTGAGGATTGACTGTTAGCCTGAGGGGCCGTACAACTATGGCGCCCGCGGCGAGATTCGAACTCGGGGTTCTTTGAAGATTTTTTCGATAACCGGCCAGAGGCCGTCAAGACTTTTTGCAAGTGGTCAACCGACGCCTGGCCCTGGCAGCGGACGTCGCATAGACGCTCCACCCGATTTTGCTCTCGATCTTTTAAAGGGCACGCTGGGGCGGCTTCCGAGTCGTTCGCCGACATCTGACAGCCCGCGACCTCAGACGACTGTCTCCGGAGGTTGGGTTCGGGAGCCTGTAGTAGAATGACCGGAGAGGACAGCGAGATGGCCAAAACGAAAACAGAACCATCTCGATTCGG
>DATIPQ010000153.1 GCA_035471785.1 Acidobacteriota bacterium | reverse complement strand
GGCGGGGCTCATTATACCCAAGGCTCCTCCCGCCAGGAGTCGGAAACAAGACACCCTTATCGAGTCGGGCGCCTTTTCCTGGTGCTGCCGGTCATAAGTTCTGAGCCAGGCGGTCGTTTTTTGTCCCTGCAAGGGACAGATCCGCCACCCCAGCGACTGTGTTAGTCAAGTCCGGGCTCGCTGAAGGCGAGCGATTCGCTAGCCCAGGGTCAGCCCCGGCGAGCGCAAGCGAGACGGCGGCGCCACCCTGGGTTTCAGACGGCCAATGTGCGAACGCTGAAGGCGTGGGATAACGCCACAGGGTGGCTCAAAACTTCTGACGCACTGCCTAGGATGCAGTCAAGGGGTCAAGAGTTCCGTTTCTTGGGCAGCTCACTTCTTGACGGCAGGCTCCAGGAACTGGGAGGCGGGGATCTGAGGGTTGACCTCGACGGTGATGGTGTGGCGCTGCTCCACCAGCTTGTCCTCCCTGAGGACGTCGCGCCGCATCGGGATCATGACTCCGCCGTGCTCGTGCCAGTTGTAGAATTCCTCCCGTTGGCGCAGGCGATTGCCCATTTCGTCGGTCACGGTGTACTCGATATGGCTGGGCAGCTTGCTGTCGCGGTCGAAGTAGATGACCGCCGAATCGTTGGTCTCGTCCAGAAACTCCACAGCTACGAAGTTTCCGCCTCCGGTGATGGCGTCGGGTCCGTAAAAGAAGAGCTTGTTGTTTTCGCGGTCCTTGGCGCGTTTCCGCAAGAGGACGTCCAAGTCGTGCTTGGCCGACTTGCGGAAGCGTTCCACGCGCTCTTCTTCCAACTCCTCGACGTGGCCTTTGCCCTGCTTGCTCCAGCCTTTGCCCAGTTCCATGTTGTAGACCAGGACGTTCTGCCGTCCCCCTTTGCCCAGTTGGAAGTAGTACTTGATGGGGTCGTAGTGGATGTACTCCCAGTAGCGGACCAGTCTGGAGCGTTGGCCATGGCGGTTGAAGGAAAACCAGTTGCCGTAGTTGTGGAGGGTGGTCATGTTCAGGTAAGCCTCTCCACCCATGGCCTGGATGGCTTCGTCGATGGTCTTGCGGGCCTGCTGGCCCTGAGCGCCTTGCTCATCCTGGGCTGAAAGAAATGCGGGCGTGGCAGCCAGCAAACCCGTCAGGGCCAGCGCCGCTGTCAGGCGACGAATTTTACTCATCATTCCACCTCGTCATGCGTTTACAGAGCCGTCTGATTTCATAAAGTCTCAAAAAACCTGCCCGCTAAGGCTGTTGCATCTGCTCCATCTGCTGCTGCAGGAGCGCCGGAATGAGCGCCGTGATCAGGTCGAGCTGTTCCTGCAGGCGCCGCAGACGCTCCTTGAGGTATTGCGGGTCTTGCTCCTTGGCTTCCATCCAGGCGTCCATCCGGTTGTTCAGGCTCTCCATGCGCGAGTCCCAGGTCAGGGCAACTTCGGCCGGGACCCACTTGTCCTCGACCCGCACCAGTTCAGCCATCTTGACTTCTCCCTGTTCATCGGCGGGGAGCACCCGCAGGGTGGCCCGGTCGCCCTCCAGCTTGGCCAGCTCTACCGTTTGGCGCGACCATTCCACCGGGCTCTGGGGATGGCGCAAGAGTTCTCCGATGGCGCTTTGCTGCAGGTTCGTGATCAAGGACTCGACGTCAGCCTGTTGGAACTTTTCCCAGCTCTCGATGCCCAGCGCGGCGGGGACGTCGTCGAGCGCTGAAGCCAGCAGCCCGGCTTGGGGAGGCGGGTCGGCGACGGCATTCAACTGCTCCTGCACGCGTTGCGTGGCGGCCTGGATCAAGTCGAGCGCCTGGCGGTATTCCTCCCGGCTGAAAAGCTTCTTCGACTTGTCCAGCAGGGCGTTGAGGTCACGGGTGTAGGAGGCTGGCGCCAGGCGCTGGTAGAAGCTCCACAGGTCGCCCTGATAGAGCGCTTCCATAGCCTCGCGGTAGTCCTGCTCGGGCTGTCCGGCGGCAGAGGTGCAGCCCCAGACCGAGGCCAGCGCCAGCACCAGTCCGGCGGCGATGGGCAGCAGGCGCCTCCTCACAGCTCTCTCTCCCTTCCCGGCGCTTTGACAGCAGGCGCGTCCTCTTTGGGATAGGGGCAGTGCCGACAGCCGTTTCCGCAGCAATAGCCGCGCCGCAGCAAGTATTCGGCCTTTAGGACGAAGAGGCCGTTCTCGATATAGTAGTCGCGTCCTTCAACCAAGCTCACGGCGTTTTCTCCTCAGGGAAGCTTAGCACATCGTTTCTCCAGGCTTGGCCGCAGTCGCGCGGGGCTGGACTATAATAAGAAGCTCAGCAACAGACAGCGCCTCGGCGCCGCCACACGAAAAGGAGATTTCATTGAGAACCAGGCGATATCCAATCTTCATCCTCTCGCTGTGCCTGACGGTTGCGGGGCTGCTGTCGGCTGTCGTGGGACAAGAGTCCCAGTTCTTGATCTTCAGCCAGTACGAAGTGGAGGTGGACGGCGCCTCCGATCCGCAGGCGGCCATCTACCGGTCCACCAATCCTCCTGCTTTCCTGGTGCGGGTGCCCCGGATTTCCAGCAATTATTTCGCCCTCAATCCCGGGACCCAGAAGGTCGAGTGGCTCGACTACCACTACGTCTCGACGGCCGCGGACGGCAGCCTCAACCTGCGCGGCGGATACGATACTCAGGAGATCGGGGGCTTTACCACCCAAGGGCCTTCCGTCCTCTTTGAGGTGGACGGCCATTCGGTGCACCTGGTGCCCCGCAAGCCGCTGCTCGACCTGCACAGCTCTGAAGATCTGACCGGATACGATCCGCTCTATGGGCGACGGGCTGCCGCCTACCGCCCGGATGCAGCGGCCTTGAAGCAACTGCGCCAGGTGGAAGAAGAAGCCACCGTGACCGTCTATTTCGGTTCCTGGTGCCGCCACTGCCAGCAAAAGGTGCCCTACATCCTGCGCCTGCAGCAAGAACTGCTGGAGACGCCTTTGACCTTCCGCTACTATGGACTGCCGCGGGGGTTCGGCAACCATCCCAAGGCCCAGGAACTCAACCTCCGCTGGGTGCCCACGGCCATCGTCACCCGCCAGGGAAGCGAGATCGGACGGGTCGAAGGCAATGACTGGCAGCAGCCGCCCGAGCAAAAGCTGGCCCAAATCCTCAAGTGAGGCTTCTGATATGAGATTTTCCAGCGCACTGGCGGCGTTGCTGCTCTGCTCTTCCGGTTTGCAGATTCCTCTGCAGGCTCAGGCTGCCGCCGCCCTCAAGGGAGTGGAAGCGATAGGCGTCAGGACTAGCGTGCGCATCGAGGAGGGGCTACTGGAGAGGGTGGACGAGAAGTACCTGACCAACCTGGTGCATTGGCAACTCGACCAATACCAGGTCGAGGTGGAGGATCGGGCCCCCTCGCATCCTTTCCTCTTGGTGGAGATCGAGGTGAAACAGATCATGGGTCCGGCGCTGCTTAAGGTCCAGGATGAAGAGCGACAGGTGGAGGGGCTCTACTGGGCCCGGGCCGAGGTCCGCTTTCAGCAACAGGTGCGCACCCGCGACAATCCCGCCTACGAGTTCTGGGCCACGACTTACAGCCGCTCCGAAGAGGGCTTTGCGGAGAGCCGTCAGGAGATGGAGGGCGAAACCGTCCGCCTGCTTGAAAACACTCTTCTCAGCTTCATCCGCAGCTTCCGCCGCGCCAACCCTGCGCTGCGATAGCGTCTCCTTTAGCCGGCCACCGGCAGACGGCTGGCGGGGTCCCCCATCAAGATCCAGTTGCGGGCTTCCTGGCGCAGTGCCCAGGCTTCGATCAGGCGCTGACGTCCTTCTTCCGAGTCCGTTCCGGAGTCCTCTTCCAGCACTTTCGCAAGGCGGCAGCAATGGCGCCGGTATTGTTGCAGGGCGGCCCCCACTCGTTGGCGGCCCAGCAGGGCCTGCAGCAGGTCGGTCATGGATTCGGCCCACTCGTCAGGCCGGGAACGGGCCGCCAGATGCAGCCAACTGTTTTCGCAGTGCCCCACGACGGCCAGGGCCGCACCGGCCCGGTGCCCCAGCAGGCGCCGCGGCAAGGCGGCATCCAAGGCATCGGCCGGGGGACGCTCCAGCATCTGGTCGAGCAGGGGATGGGCGGGACGTCCGGCGGTGAAGCTGCCCTGAAGCAGGATCAGCAGTCCGTTAAGCGGCGCCTCTTCGGGCACCTTGCCCTGGTCGAAGACGTGTTCCAAGCCCAGCTTGCCGTCCACGTAGTCACAGCAAACCAGCGCCCCCAGCAGGTCGGACGCCCCTTCCGAGACGCTGCACACGCCGCGTCCCGAAGCCAAGAGAAGGGAGGGCGTTTCCGAGGTTCCGCTGAGCAGACGGGACAGGCGCTCCTGGGTGGTCAGCCCCTGCGTCAGCGTCATGGCGTCCCAGGAGGGGCGGGCCCGGATGATGGCCCGCTCGACAGCTTCCATCAGATCTTCCACGGGGGGCACGAGGCGTCCGGAATTTCCCCCATTCGACCCCGCCAATGCCACCCGCCGAGGACGCAATTGGCGCGACAATTCGTTGTCGACGGCGGCTTGAGCGTAAGCCGCGTATTCCTCGGCGCTTGACAAGGGCAGCCGCCCCACATTGTAGGCCAGCGGAAATGAGGTCTGGACCGGGAAGGGGATCTGTCGGCAGTCTCCCACCAACAGCAGGTAGCCGGGCACCAACTGCGGATCGATCCATTGGCCGTCGCAGTCCAGGCGCTTGAGAAAGGCGCCGGCGTCTTCGTCCTCCTTCAGTTGCAGCTCGGCGTACAACCTTTGCCTGCTGTCGGCCTGGTTGCGGCGCAACTGCAGCAAGGGACGCAGGGCCTCGCGGACCTCGTCGCCGACTTCGGGACCATAGACCACTCCCCAGCCGGTTTGGGCCAAGTCTTCTCCGTCATCGGCCAGACTCAGGCAGGCGTCGGCGGTGCTTGGGAAACGTTCGATGAGTTGCGTGAATTGTTGGACGGACAGTGGTGGACGCCATGGCGCGCCCGAGTCCCATTCCAGTCCGTTGACCCCGATGCTTCCTGGCTGAGAAGCACCTTCGAGATCGCGGTTTTCAGACACTTGCAGGTTGTGCTCTGCCCTTGGCTCGTTCATGATCGACTCCTCGTGCGTTGCCCGTTGCGCTTCCCCGGGCTCCACCCGATATGGGTAGACACGATCATTGGCGGTTTGTTTACTGGGTAGACGGATTACGCTGCGGATTTCCCCAGAACAGGGAGCCGCACACGGGCCGACCACCGGCGGAGCACATTGCCGTTTCTTTCTTACAAAGCCGGACCTCGGACTTTCTACGACCGCCCGCAGCCTACCTTTAGGCGGACGCAGCCGAGAGTCCTCGCCACAGTATATTGATTCAAAAGAAATAGTCCAGCCCTGGAAGACAATAAATGCTGCGGGATTCAATATATTGTTGACAGCGGAAATCAGGTAAAACCGAAACGCCTTCCCGATCTATTCTTAGCAATTCGGCAGGAGAACAGAGAGGATCCTGATGGGGTGGTCTGTTCTGCCGCCCGAAGCGATGCTGGCACCGTAGTAGATGACGGCTCCCAAGAGGCTGAGGATGAGGGCCATTGGAGCCGCCATGATCACCCAAATGAGGTCCCCAACTCGCAGAAGGATCAGCCAGGAAGCGGAGAAGAGCAGTGAAAAGACGGCAGCCACGACTTGGTCAGGAAGCCGGGGAAAACCGAACCGCGCCAATAGAAAGGCCGCGAGGAATCCCTGCAAGAAGGGTAGTCCTACGAACAGGACCAAACCATAGGTCCCCAGCAGTTCGGTCATGCAGAGCAGTAAAACCAGGAGAGGCAATGACGCCAACGCAGCAGAACCCGCCAATTTGAGAAAGAAGTGTTTTTCCCTCATGCCTTGCCGCCTTTCTTCTCGTATCCAAGGAGTCGCATGATGCCAAAATTTCAGTTATTTCTCTCATAACAGAAAATACAGGAACGAAAGCTGGATGTCAACAGATTTGCCAGCCTAGCTGAGCTAAAGAGGGCAGGCCCTCCTGCGTCAACATCAGGGCCGAGGCGTAGCAGCATAGTCCCTGCTCGCTGAAGGCGAGCGATTCGCCAGCCCAGGGTGGGGTCCGCTGTGAGCGCAGCGAAACAAGGGCGAAACCCTGGGTTACAAATCGTTATTGAATGGAACGCTGAAGGCGTGAGATAACAAACCCCGCGTCTACTCCCCTGACAACGGCCCAAAAACAACTCTCCCAGCTTGTCCAGAAGGATTCTGACTCCTCGGCTTCGAATACCAGGTCCCAGAACTCCAGGATCCAGAAGCTTCCGACAACCAGCGTCCTCGCGAACCGCCGCCTGATGGTCTCAGCGTCCCGATCCACCGCTTGGTCCGCACCTTCCAAATCGCGGACTGCGCCCGTCGACACCTGCCCCAACTCCGCTGATTCAGCACTTGGCCGAATCCCGACTCCACATTTGCCAAAACCCCCTCACCATGCTAAAATCCTCGCTCCTTTCCAGGGTGGGCCGCTAGCTCAACTGGCAGAGCAGCTGACTCTTAATCAGCCGGTTCGGGGTTCGAGTCCCTGGCGGCTCACCATTCCCTATATGCAGTATCTTCAATGTCTTGAGGAAGCGCAGGCAAGGGGTCATCAGCCAGCTTTGCATTGCTCTGAGACGCCGCGTGGCATCGGTACGGAGCCGCCAATCATAAGCTTGCGCACCGTTTTGACCCGCTGCTGGAGATCAGTTTTCTCTCTTAGATGTGTGATCCTTCTTCTCTCGAGTGAAGGGCGGCGATAAACTGGGAAAAGGAGTTTGTCATGGTCGAGATTCCTCAGCCTGTTGCCGATTTTCTTGGAGGTAGGCATATCGCGGTCGCCGGGGTGTCGCGGGAGAAGGGGCAGGTGGGGAATGTGGTTTATCGGAAGTTGCGGGATTCGGGGTATGAGGTGTTTCCGGTCAACCCTAAGGCGTCTGAGGTGGAAGGCGTGCGGTGTTATCCGGATATTGGATCGGTTCCAGGGGAGGTTGATGGGGTGGTGGTGGCGACCCATCCGGATGTGTCGGTTGAGGTGGTGCGGCAGTGTGCTCAGGCTGGCGTGGGACGGGTTTGGCTGCATCGGTCGTTCGGGCAGGGGAGCGTGTCTGAAGAGGCTGTGCGGGAGTGTGAGGCTCGGGGGATTGAGTGCCTTGTAGGGGGGTGCCCGCTGATGTACTGTGAGCCGGTGGATTTGGCCCATCGGTGCATGAGGTGGTGGCTGGGGCGGAAAGGGAGGTTGCCTCGCTGAGGGCGGTGGGGGTGGCTGGGGGCGTCCAGGAGGCGACAGGCACTTCCAGGATCGCCGCAAGGATGCGCCTCCCACCAGAGGGGGGACGCCTCGGTAATGTCGGTGCAGGCAGGCACCTGCCACTAATCGGGAGGAGGGGGAAGGGTTTGCTTTGGATTGCTCGGATCAGTGCCACGCTGGTGGTCGTGATGCTGATGATGAAGGTTGTGGGGGAGTCGGGGAGCGGGCCCGCCGGAGTGCGGGAGTGGGTGTATCTGACGCTCTTTCCCTTTGGGTTTTCGGCGGGGTATTTGCTGGGATGGCGCTGGCCGCGGCTGGGGGGGTGGCTCAGCTTGGGCTGCGTGGTTCTTAGTTTGATCGTGATCGGGCGCGTTTTTGACTGGCAGGCCTATTTGTTTTGGGGCCTGTTGAGTTTGCCCGGCATCCTCTACGTCCTGGCGGAAGCAGAGCCGCGAAAGCTCCAGTGACACGCTGAAAACACCCTGAAAACACTTTCTTCAGCAAGCCCTTGGCAAACCGGTTCGCGGTGAAATAAAGTGGCTTTCAGGATGAAAGTCAGGATCAAGCACGAGGTTCTGAAGATCCTGCTGGAACAGCGGGCGGTGAGCCAAAACCGCTGGGCCCAGATTCTTGGCATCAGCCGCGGACATCTCTCATTGCTGGTCCAGGGAAAGCGCCCTTATCCCACCCGCCGGACCCGCTACAAACTCATGCGCGGACTGGGTGCCGATTTCGAAGAGCTGTTCCAGTTGGAGGAAGAAAAAGCGCCCCGGCGGCCCTCAGGCCGCCAGCCGCCTCTCAAGTTTCCCACATCGCCGGGATGGAGCCGAGGACAAGGAGCGACCTCGATGAGACATTACTTGCAGGACCTGCGATGGGCCTGGAGGGGGCTGGCCAAAAGGCCGGCCTTCACCTTTCTCGCCATCGCGACGCTAGCCGTCGGCATCTGGAGCGCCAGCGCTGTGTTCAGCTTCTACGATTCCCTTTGGCTGCGTCCCCTTAGTTTTCATCAGCCGTCCCGGCTGGTGCAGATCACCGAACAGACGGCCCGGGGTTGGGAGCTTTCCTCGCTTTCCGACCAGGAACTAGAATACGTGGAAGAACTTCGCCTTTTCCAGTCGGTGGCCGGCTATCACCCCGTCGGCAGAGTCCTAACCCAGTCGGGAGACCCGCAGCTTATGAGGGGCAGTTCGGTGACGCCTTCCTTGGCGTCGGTGTTGGGCGTCCGCCCTCTGATGGGGCGCTGGTTCCGCGAGTCTGACGCTGCCCAGGGCGCTACGCCTGTGGCACTGATCAGCGACAGGTTGTGGCGCAGCCGCTTCGGTGCCAGGCAGGACATGGTAGGCCGCTCTATCGTTCTGGACGACCGTCCTCACCAAGTAGTGGGAATCATGCCGGCCGACTTCCAGTTTCCCCTCTGGGCCCCGCCCGCCGACCTGTGGCTTCCCAAGCGGATGTATTCACATGGGCGGACCGCCCATTCTACCCAGGTGGTGGCCCGCCTCATGCCCGGCCAGACCATCGATCAGGCCCGCCGCGACCTGAGAACGGCCTTCGGGCTCATCGAAGAAGACGTACGCCACACGGCCCCTAATCACTTCCCCTTGCTGACTCCGTTGCATGACAGAGTGTTCGGCAAGCAGCGCCCCGTCCTGGGTCTCCTCATGGCCTCGGCGGTTTGTCTGTTGTTGGTGGCCGGCGCCAACTTCGCCTCGCTGCTGCTGTTGCGGGGAACCCGGCGCCGTTCGGAATTTGCTATCCGCCGCGCTCTGGGCGCCACCGCGCCCCGATTGATCAGCCATCAAGTGGGCGAAGGCTTGCTTCTGGCCTTACTGGGAGGAGCGGCCGGTGTGGCTCTGTGCCTGGTCAGCGTCGATCTCTTCAAGGCGCTCAGTCCGGCGCATTTCCCACGCCTCGACCAAGTAAGCGTCGACTGGCGCGTAGTCGGATTCGCCCTGGCGGCCAGCCTCATCTGCGGACTCGTCTTCGGACTCCTGCCGGGAATCCACACCGTCCGCAGCAAGCGCTTGCGCAATCCCTTGCGGGACCTGGCTCATTCGCCTGAGCCCGCCTTGGCCCGTTTGCGCTCCATGCTGGTCAGCGGGCAGGTGGCCTTGGCCGTGGTGCTGCTGATCGCCGCCGGGTTGTTGTTGCGTTCTCTGGACGCCCTGCTGGGCATCGACCCGGGAATGAACCCATCTCAGGTGCTGACCTTTACCCTTTCTCTGGACGGCGAGCGCTACAGCGAGCCGCAAACGCGCTTCGCTTTCATGCAGTCCGTCCGGGCCGATTTGCGCTCCCTGCCTGGAGTTGAAACGGTGTCGTTCAGCGAGGGGCTGCCCCTGATCGGCGGAATGATAGAGTATGGCTTCCGCAAGGCCGAAGAGCAGGAACTGGGCCTGGCGGGCAAATATGTGGCCGGACCCGACTTCTTCCAAACCCTCCGCATTCCCATTCTGGCGGGCCGGGAGTTCAGCGAAGCGGACAGCAAAGACGGTCCCCAAGTGGCGATTATCAACCAGGCTCTGGCAGAGAAATACTGGGAGAGTCCCGAGCGGGCGCTGGGAACGAGCATCGTGGTGGAGAGCCATCCCGGCACCTGGCAAATCGTGGGCATCGCGGGTACTGTGAAGCGCTCGCAGGTCAGCGAGAGTCCCCAGCCTGAAATGTATTTGCCCTACACCAAAGTGACGGAGTTGTTTCTGCGCTCTCCTTGCGTCAGCCTACGAACATCGGTAGACGCGCCGTCCCTGATCGAAGCCGTGAGGACGCGGATCGGCGCCCTCGACGACAGCATGCCGCTTATCGATGTCCGCTTGTTGGAAGAGGTCTATCTCGACTCGATGGCGGAGCCCCGTTTCCGCTCCCAGGTGGTCGCCTTCTTCGCCATCCTGGCGGCCGTTCTGACCGCCGTGGGGCTGTTCGGGCTGCTCTCCTACTACGCTTCCGAGCGGCTCTACGAATTCGGAATCCGGAGGGCCCTGGGAGCACAAGGCCTGGACCTGATGAAACTGGTAGGGTGCCAGTGCGCTCGAACCGTCCTGCCAGGCCTCGCAGTGGGACTGCTGGCCGGCTGGACCTCCGCTCGGTTGCTGGAATCCTTCCTCTACCAGGTCACTCCCGGTGACCCCTTCACCTTCACCTTCGTACCCCTGCTCTTTCTCGCCGTGGCCCTGGTTGCCTCAATCCTTCCGGCCCGCCGCTGCGCTCAAGTCGATCCGGCCTCCTCTCTTCGAGCGCAGTGAGGCGCCACTAACGTTTGTCGGATTTCTGACCGATGCCCGGATGGCTGCGCAAACGCGAAACCTGAACCCCGTGGCGGGTCATCGCAGGGGGTGTCTCGGTCGGGGCGGAGTGCTCTGATCGAATTGTTGAACCGACTATAGAAGGGACACCCCTAAATGGCGAACGAATATACGATCTATAACGAAGAAAACGCACCCGAAGAAGCCCGCGAAACCCTCAAGCAGGTCAAAAAGGCCTACGGGTTTCTGCCCAATCTGATCGGGTTAATGGCCGAGTCGCCGGCGTTGGCCAAGAGCTATACCGCCCTGTCCGCAGCCTTTGACGAGACCTCCTTCTCGGCTGCCGAGAAGCAGACCGTTCTGCTGGCGGCCTCCTACGTCAACGAGTGCGGCTACTGCATGGCGGCCCACAGCACCGTGGCCCAGATGACGAAGGTGCCCGAGGACGTGGTCGAGGCGCTGCGCACAGGACAGCCCATTCAAGACACCAAGCTGGAAGCGCTGCGCCGCTTGACCGAAGAAATCGTGGTCGAGCGGGGATGGCCTTCAGAGCTGGCCGTCGAGAACTTCCTCGACGCCGGCTATGAGCGCAAGCACATCCTCGAAGTACTGGTGGGCGTAGCCATGAAGACCGTCTCCAACTACACCAACCACGTCGCCGATACCCCCCTCGACGCCGCCTTTGCCGCCAACCGGTGGGATAAGACGGCTGCCGTGGTCGGCTAAGGGCGTACCCGATCCGGTTGCGATCCCCCAAGCAGAAAGTGGCCGCGGGACTGTCCCGCGGCCCCTTTCTCTGGGTACTCGGCTTTTGGCTGTTGTTGAAGTTTTCGCGCGCGGCGTAGACAATGGCCGGACTATGAGCAGAGTCATCGGAGTACTGACGGGCGGGGGGGACGTTCCCGGACTCAACCCCTGCATCAAACTACTGGTCTATCGGGCCGTCGACGACGGCTTCAAAGTCATCGGCATCCGCCGCGGATGGGGCGGACTGCTAAACTGCAATCCCGAGGACGCCGAATCGGTCAGCCGCAATACGCTTGATCTCACCAAGCAAGTGGTGCGCACGGTGGACCGTACGGGAGGGACCTTTCTTCATACCTCGCGCACCAATCCCAGCCGCGTCAAAGAGGCCTCTTTGCCCGAGTTCTTGCAGGGGCGCTTCGAGAAAAACGAGGACGGCCTCTACGACACCACCGAGCACATCCTCGAGGTGCTGCAGCATCTGAAAATCGACACCTTGATCCCCATTGGCGGCGACGACACCCTCAGCTACGCCCACCGCATGCACCGCGAGGGCGTTTCGGTAGTGGCCATCCCCAAGACCATGGACAACGACGTTTCGGGGACCGACTACTGCATCGGATTCTCAACCGCCATGACCCGCAGCGTCGACTACATCACCCAACTGCGGACCTCCATCGGGTCGCATGAGCGCATCGGGGTGGTGGAGCTTTTCGGACGCTATTCGGGCGAGACCTCGCTCAAGGCGGCCTACCTGTCGGGAGCCGACCGGGCCATCATCAGCGAAGTGCCCTTCGACATCGAGAAGCTCTCGGGGATGCTGGTGGAGGACCGCAAGCGCAGTCCGTCAAACTATGCCGTCATGACCATCTCGGAGGGCTCGCAGATGCTGGGCGGAGACATGCTCGAGCATGGCCCCGAGGACGCCTACGGTCATCGCAAGCTGGGCGGCATCGGATACGTCACGGCCCAGGAGATCAAGAAGCGCACTGGCGTCAACGTCATCTACCAGCAATTGGCCTATCTGATGCGTTCGGGCGCGCCCGATTCGCTGGACCGCATGGTGGCCACCAATTTCGCGGCTCTGGCCATCGACTTGCTTCAGGAAGGCGAGAGCGGACGCCTGGTCATCCTGCGCGACGGACGCTATTCGCACGCCAGCCTGGAAGTCATCGCCCGGGGCGCGCGTTGCGTCGACGTCCAGGCCTTTTACGACGAAGAGAATTACCGTCCGCGTTTCGCCAACGTCCTGGGCAAGCCGATGTTCCTCTATTAAGGCGTGGGCGGGCCGAGTTTTTATCGCACCCCTTCAGGGTGCTTTTGGGGTCATCCCGGTACCTGGGGTTACGTCCTTGCCGCGCTTCGCTTGCGGCGGACTTCACCCCAGGCTAGCGAATCGCTCGCCTTCAGCGAGCCCGGACTCGAAGTGTCATATTGAAGACTCTTGCGACACCTCTTTAGCGAAGGAGGGGCTATTCCACGATGCGGAACATGGTGCGGGACTGGACGGTCTGGCCGGTAGCGGGATCGGTGCTTTGGGCGATCAGGTTGTAGGCGCCGGGGGCCAGTTGGCCGAGTTCGATGTAGCGGGCCAGGGTGAGGTGGCCGCTTTCGGCCGTCCCCTGGGGCTTTTCGGCCGGCAAGGCCATTTGCTCGGGGCTGCCGCTGCGCTGCAAGGCGATCTCGACTTCAGGCGCCGAGGCGGGATCGGCGTTGTAGACCTCGAGGTAGTAGACTAGCCGCTCTCCGCTGCGGAATTGTCGGCGTGCCGAGGGCAGGATGCGGATGCCGTCCGCCACCAGTCCGCCGGGCCGGTTGTTGGACCGCTCCACCTGCTCGCCCAGCACGATGGTGCTGAAGGCCAGCCCCTCAGGACGCGCCGGCACCCGCAGGCTGCGCTCCATCAGTCCCAACCTTTCGTTGGTGAGGTCCTTGACCAGCACCTGCACCGAGTAGTCGCCGGGAAGCAGATCGAGGCGCTGGCTTATGCTCAGGCCTCCCCGCAGCAACTCCTCATAATCTTGAGCGCTGGCGCGGATGGAAACGGGCAAGCCCAGGCGGCGGATGATCTCTCCGCTTTTGTCGCGCACCAGGCCCAGCACCATGAGACGGGCCACATAGCCGACGCCGGAGCCTTCCACCCGTCCATCGGCCTCGCTGGTCAGAAACTCGATTTCCTCGGTGGGCAGGTCAATAGTGACCAGCACCTCTTGAGGAGCGGCATCGAGATGGAAAGTATCGGTGCGCAGGAAGACGGGCAGATCGGTGTCCAAGGTTCCCTGCTGGGCCGCCAGCATCATGTCCACTTCCTCGTCGGAAAGCGTTTCCAGCCCGCGGGGGACGGCCCGGTAGCCCATCCGGTGGCGGACTTCCAAATCGTTGCGTCCGCGTATGCTGAGGCGGATCTCCCGGAAGCGCCCGTCCAGCGACTGGTTGCTGGGGCGATAGAAAATGAGGAAGTGGCTGCGCAGATCCTCATCGATGCGTTCCAGTCCCGGATAGAGGTCGTTGGAGTTGCGCAAGGCGAATCCGCCGGTGGCTCCCGCCAAGTAGCGCAGGGCGCTGTCGCGCGTGTCGGAGCCGGTTTCGCGGGCCCGGTCGAAGATCGACTGTCCGCCGCTGGCCAGGATGCGGTTGCGTCCGTTGGCGGCGCTGATCGACGACAGTTGGTCGGAAGGAAGCAGGTCTCCGCTGTTCTGCTTGGCCAGCAAGCCCTGGGGATCGAGTCCGTAGACGGCCAGGCGGGCCAGCGACGCCATCTCGATGGTCCGATGGAACTCGGCTTCGGCCTCCGACCCCACCACGAATCCCTGCGAAAAAAGGATCAACGACTTGCGGCCTTCCACCTCGCGAAAAGCCTGGGCCACGGCCTGAATGGCGCTGAGGACGGAGAGGGCCTGGCGCTTGTTGAGGTAGGCTCCCATGTTGACCCGCAGTTGCTCGATGCGCAGGGCCAAGAGCAGGCGTCCGGCTTCCGAAAAGGCGGCGGCCGCGGCTGTCGACAAGGAGGAAAAGTCGCCGCCGGTTTCGATGCCCAACTCCAACTGGGCGGGATCGAAGTTGCCGGCCCGCAAGAGGTCGGCGTTGCTGGCATTAAAGGTGTTCTGGGCGCTCCGGCTTTTGGCCTGTCCGCTGGCGCTGCGAACCTTGAAGGCCTCTTTCAACTTCTCGACGTCGTTTGTGAAAGGCTGCACCAGCCTGAATCCGCTGTCGACGGCGAAGACGGCGGCGAAATCGTCGGGCTGCAAGTGGTTCTCGACATAGCGCACGGCGGCCCTTTCAACCAGGTGCTGATTCTGGAACTCGGTGCTGGCGTAGTCGAGCATGAAGACGATGAAGTTGGGCGGACGCACCTGCGAGTCCCAGGACCGGGGCCGGGGAGAGGAAGCCCGCGTCTGCCGCTCGGCGTCAGTGGCCGGGGGAAGTCCGCTGCGCAGTATGACGGCGTCGATCTGCTGACGTACGTCGTCCTCCACCAGCACGAAGTCGTCCTTGGTCAGGTCTTTGATGACGCGGTTGTCGCCGTCCACCACCACGGCGTCGACGACCACGGTGGTGCCGGTGGCGCGGACAGCCGGCTGCAGCTCTTGCTGGGCGGCCTGTGGGGTGGTCTCTTGAGGTTCCTGCTGCGCGGACTGGGCCACGGCCTGACCGGGCAGAGCCGTCAGCAGCAACAGCAAAACGGCGAATAAGCTGAAAGGCAGGTCAGTAAAGCGGATCATCGTGGCCGCTAGCATAGCATTATCGGGATCGCTTTCGCCATGAACAATGGATAGCGCTCGCTGCAGCCAAAAATGGCGGAAGGTGCAGCCGCAAAAGAGCGTCTCTTCACCTGCAGAGCATGACTCGCCCGTCCTTATGCTCTTCGAGTCGTTCGACGTTGCGGCACGGCTCTTGCACCTTAATTTCATCGCCATGAAAAAGATCCAAATCAGTCCCAGATGGTTGCTCCTGGTGATTCTGCTGGCCGTGTTGATTGCGGTGGCGCTGGCTCCCGCCCTCAACGCCGCCGTCGGCGACGATGACCAGGGCTCGACCGCCCACTTGCCGGAGGCCCCTCATGTCCTGCAGGACCGCTTGGCCTCCGACTCCTTCTCGATTCTCTCCTGGAAGAAAGCCGGAGGGGGCATTATGGGAGCCAAGAAGCTGACGCTGGGCTATCATCGAGACGGCGCCCTGATCGACGTCAAGTGGAAGAGGGCTCCTCGAGGCGGCGATGGCTGGAACAATTCCCCGCGCCGCGAAATCGGGGCCTGGGCCGTCCAACAGCTATTCCTCGAGTCGGGCGACTACGTGGTGCCGCCTACCGCCGCCATGTGCATTCCCCTCGAGGCCTACCGCCGCTTCGATGATGACGCGGACCCCAACCTGCCCCGCGCGGAATGCGTTTTCGGCGTGCTGTCGGCCTGGTTGCAGGACGTGCGTCCGCCCCGGCGCCTGTGGGACCGCCAACGTTTTCAAAGGCACCCCGAATACGCCCGCCAGGTGGCCAACCTGAACGTGCTGGCCTACTTGATCAATCATCAGGATGGGCGCAAGAGCAACTTCCTGGTCTCAACCAGAGTCGGCGACGAGCGCGTTTTCTCGGTCGACAACGGACTGGCCTTTTCCTGGAGCTTTCACAACTTCTTCATCCGGCACTGGAACCGGTTGCGGGTGCCGGCGTTGCCCGCCGCCACGGTGGAGCGGCTGCGCGCCATCAGCCGAGAGGATCTCGAGGAACTGGCCGTGTTGGCGCAATG
The DNA here is from genome assembly GCA_035471785.1 of Acidobacteriota bacterium. Taxonomy (NCBI): domain Bacteria; kingdom Pseudomonadati; phylum Acidobacteriota; species Acidobacteriota bacterium. The sequence goes on along the minus strand of DATIPQ010000153.1, from coordinate 28,871 downwards.
GGAACGAGGCTCTGACGGCATTTATCGTCCCGTCCCTGCCGGTCCCAACCTGGATCCTGAGAAAGGCCACCGCCTGCACGGAAACACACTGCAAATCGGCCTCACCCGAGACGAAATCGATGGCTTGGCCAACCGCTTGGCCAAGCTCCTGAAGAAGCTCGAAGAGGGTAAGCTGGGGCTTTTGGACTCATGAATTCGCACTTCGGATTTCGCACTGCGCACTTTCCGCGAGCAAGTTCGAGGTTCGAATGGCGAAGTTCGAACGAGGGTCCCTAACCCGCGTCAGGGCGGCCGCTACGTTGTTGGCCGGAAACCCAGGTGGAATGGATGCAGGCGTTGTCGCAACCCAGCAGGACGGCGGCCAGCAGATTGGAGGGCTGGACGTCGTGCAGGGCGGGGTGGGCGAGGTCGACGGCGCAGAAGTCGGCCCAGCGTCCGGCCACGATCTCTCCGGCGGCCAGGTTGAGCGAACGGGCTCCGGACAGGGTGGCGCACTCCAGCAGGTAGGCGGCGTTGTGGCCCTTGTCGGTGCACAGCACGCCCCGCTTCTCCCGGCGCAGGCGCTGGACGTATTCCAGCCAGCGCACCTCTTCCAGCATGGAGATGCGGGCGTTGGAGTCGCTGCCCAGGGCGATGCGTCCGCCCAGGGCGCGGATGGAAGGCAAATCGGCGATGCCGTCGCCCAGGTTGGCTTCCGTCAGCGGACAGATGAGCACTCCGCCGCCAGCTTCCAGGTAGCGCTTCATGTCCTGGGCCGCGCTGTGAGTGCAGTGGACGCTGGTCATCCCCGCGTCCGGCTGCAGGTGGTCGCAGATGAGTGAAAGCGGCCGGGCCCCGTAATAGTCGAGACACTCCTCGATTTCGCGCTGCTGCTCTTCCACGTGGATGTGGAAGGGCAGGGCGCGCTTGCGGGCTTCCCGGCGCAGCAGCGCGGCCTCCTCCAGCCCCACGGCGCGCAGGCTGTGGGCCGCCACGCCCAGGGATTGCTGGGCGTCCAGTTGCAGGTCGAGCCGGTCCATCTGCTCCCAGAAGTCCTCCATCGAGGGCGTGGCGAAACGGTGTTGGGCCCCCTGCAGCGGACGTCCGGGAGCGCTCCAGCGGTAAAAGGCGTTGAGCAGCACCATGCGGATGCCGGCTTCGCGCGCCGCTTCCAGGACGATCTCGTCCAGCCCGTAGCCCTCTCCCGATTGGTCGTGGTGCAGGTAGTGGAACTCGCCCACGCTGGTGATTCCCGCCGCCAGCATCTCGCTGAAGGCCTGGCGGCAGAGGTCCAGCAGCGTCAAGGCGTCCATGCTCTCGACCAGGCGGTACATCTCTTCACGCCAGGTCCAAAAAGAGCCCTTGTCCTCGGGGAAGGTCTCGCCGCGGCCCCGCAGTCCCCGCTGGAAGGCATGGGAGTGGGCGTTGACGAATCCAGGCAGCAAGGCGACGTTCTTGAGGCGGACGTCCACCCGCCGCTCCAGCGCCCCAACTTCGCTGATGCGCCCGTCCGATCCCACCGCCACCTGCAGGTCGGGCAAAAAGCGTCCGTTGCTCCAGGTCCAGTCGGCCTGGAAAATGCGGTCGCGGCCCAGCCCCGGCTCTCCCTGCCAGGGAGCGGCCAGCGGCTCGATAGGCAGCGACTGCGAACCGGCGGACATATTCCGGCGCCGGCGGCCGTCTTGCTCCCTGTTCGGCCTATCGCTCATGGCATTGACCCGCAGCCTGCTCAGGCGCAGAATTCCCTGATCAGCTCGTGCAGCCTGGTCCGTGCCTGCTGCAAGTGCTCGAGGGGGACGCACTCATTGGGCTTATGGGCCACTTCGATGGTGCCCGGACCGTAGAGCACGCAGTTGATGCCCATCCCCTGAAAAACGCCCGCGTCGCTGGCATAAGAAACCGCCTCCTGGCCGTTCTGCCCGACCAACCCGCACAGCCCGCGGTGGACGCGGCTGTCGGCGGGGGAGAGCAGGGAAGCGGCTTCGTTGATGAATTCCACCTGGCAGTCGGGCAGTCCCAGCGATTCGACCTTGGCGCGGACGCGGCTGACGACCTCGTCGGGGGGCTGCCCGGGCATGTTGCGCGCCGAGATGTCGATGACGCAGCGGTCAGGAATGACGTTGACCGCCGACCCGCCCTGAATCATCCCCACGTTGAGAGCCACGAAAGGCGTCTCGGGATAGTAGCCGCTGGTGTCGTGACGCTCCTTTTCGAACTGCCGGCGCAGTTCTTTGAGAGCCAGGACCACCTGGGCGGCCGGCTCGATGGCGCTGCGTCCCAGGTGAGGATAGGCGCTGTGGGCCGAAACGCCCCGCACGGTGATGCGCACCTGCAGGTGGCCCTTGTGCATGCGCACCACCCGCAGTTCGGTGGGCTCTCCGATGACGGCGTTGCGGGGAAGGGGAAAGTCGTGGCCCCAGGTGCGGGCGAAGTGCTGGGCTCCCAGCAGTCCCAGCTCTTCATCGAAGGTGAGAAGCAGCACCAGCGGGTGCTCGAGGTCCTCTTGCGACCATTGGCGGGCCAGGTTGATGGCCAGCGCCAGGAAACCCTTCATGTCGGCGGAACCGCGTCCGTAAAGGTTGCCGTCGCGTTCGCTGAGTTGAAAGGGATCGCTGACCCATTCCGGTTCCCGAGCCGGAACCACGTCCATGTGCCCGGAGAGGATCAGTCCGCTCTCCCCAGACGCGCTTCCGTTGGCGCCGCCGATGCGGATGACCAGGTTGACCTTGTCTTCGTCGGCGTTCGGATTGCGGACGATCTCGATTCCAGGCTCATCAAGGTAGTCGCAAATGAAGTCGGCGATGGGAAGGTTCGAGCGGCGGCTGGTGGAATCGAATCCTACCAATCGGCTCAGCAGGCGAACATCGGAAAGGGCCGAACTCATAGGCCTTGAATACTATCACCGTCCGGGGCCATCGTCCGTCGCGGAAGCTAGACCGAGGTCGAGGCCTCGATCTCCTTCTTTTCTTCTTCCTCGTCCACCACCCATCCGTCGAGGAGATTGATGATGCGGTTGCCGTAGTCGGCGTTCTTCTTGGAGTGGGTGACCTGGATGATGGTGGTTCCCTCGTCGTTGAGGCGCTTGAAGAGGTCCATGATCTCTTCGCCTTGCGAGGAGTGCAGGTTTCCGGTGGGCTCGTCGGCCAGGATCAGCTTGGGGGTGGTGATCAAGGCTCGGGCCACCGCCACCAACTGCTGCTGTCCGCCCGAAAGCTGGTTGGGGAAGAGGTCTTTCTTGCCCACGATGTTGAAGCGGTCGAGCATGTCGCAGACCATGCTGTCGCGCTCTTTCTTCTTGATGTTCTTGTAGGAGAGGGGGACGTCAAGGTTTTCGTAGACGGTCAGGTCGTCGATCAGGTGGTAGCTCTGGAATACGAATCCGATGTTCTGCTTGTGCAGTTCGGAGCGCTCGCGCTTTTTCATCTTGTGGATGGGGTGGCCCAGGAAGTAGTATTCGCCTTCCCAGATGCCGTCCAGCATTCCGATAATGCTGAGCAGGGTCGACTTTCCGGCTCCCGAGGGGCCCATGATGGTCAAGAAGTCGCCTTCCATCACGTCGACGTTGACCCGGCGCAGCACAAAGGTCTTGACGTAGCCGGTTTCGTAATACTTTTCCAGGTTGCGGATTTTGATCAAAGGTTCCATGGTCTTTCTCGTCTACGGGTCTCCCTTCGCGCAGAGAGAATAGCTTACACTATTGCCCAAGCGCTTCGCGAGCCTTTTGCGCTATTGGCACGTCAGCCTTATGGTCTTCTGGAGCAGACCAGCGATAGGCTGGCCACGCTTCTCGGTTTCACACCGCTCGCAAGAAATCCGCAGGGTCTACGCGCGAAGCCCGAACTGCCGGGTATAAGGCGGCCACTAGGCTGAGGCCTGCAAGCAACGCTGCCACACCGGCGTAGAGCCATAGGGCCAGAGGTGAAACACCGAAAAGCGCTTCTGACATCAGCGTGGAGAAAAAGCCGGCGATGACTCCTCCTGCGATGATTCCTGGCAAGACCATCCTTAGGGTGTGGCGAAGCACCAGTCGCCGGATTTGCCGCCGGCTGGCGCCGAGGGCAGAGCGGATTCCGATTTCCTTCTCGCGACGCTGGGCCTGAAATGAGATCAGCGCGTAGACGCCAAGCAGTGCGACTAGCGTGCTTACCATGCCGAGGCCGCCCAGGATCCTTCCAAGCCAGGAATAGATCTGGGCCAAGAGCCCTTCCTGAGCAGGAAAAAACTCCAGGGGGAGGTCGGCGTCCATGGACCTAGACAACTGAGTCATGTGTTGGATGACCTCCCTTTTCGCGTCTTCAGACCTGAGCTGGACGTAAATGCCCGATACTTCAGAGCCGACCTGCGGCCCGGAAAGATAGAGGGCGGGTTGCGGGGCAGTCAATACCGAGAACCTGCGTGTCCGAAGCCTCTGCTGATTCTCCAACACGCCCACGACCGTGAAATCCTCTTCACCCAGTTTGAACCGCCGTCCCAGCACTGATGGCTCCCGCGGCCACAGCATTTCACCGAGTTTTCTGTTCACTACTGCGACCCGCGGTGTCCCTTCCGCATCCTGCGAGTCGATGCCCCGCCCTTCAGCCAACCGCATGCCTAGGGCATCGAAGAACTCCTTGTCAACGGCTTGGACGTCCACCGCTCCGGCCCTGATAGTACGGCCTGCAACCGCCTCCAAGAGTGCTCCCGATGAAAGTTCGAGGTCGATTCGCCATTCGCCGGCAACCCTCTTTACGGCGGGATGCGCTTCGCTACGCTGACGCAGGCTTTCATAGTACTCATTGCGGTAGTCGCGGTCCGAATCGGTAAAGAATGCCTGCCCTTCGATTACAGTGTTTCCCGGCAATTCCGCAACAAAGTTTCGCATGCGATTTGAGCTGCGCAGAATCAAAGAGGATACGACAAGGAGAATCATTGCCAGGGCCATCTGGATGCCGGCGCACGCGCCTTGCCACCGGCTTACCCGGACACCTCCCGAAACCTGGAGGCCGCTCTCCTTGAGTTCCTGCTGCAAATTGGGCGAGGACAGCCGGGCAGCCGGCACTATGCTGGCTAGAAGTAGGACGAAGAAGACCAATGCCGCCGAAAAAACCAGAACCGGCCAACTGAGTCTGAACTCCATCCAAGCGGGCAGCGTTGGCGTCGCAAGTGAGGAGACGAAATGGATTGTCCAGTAGGTTGCCGATACCGCAAGGAAGGTGCTTACCAGCATGACAGGCAGGTTTTCGAATATCAATTGAAGCCCGAAACGGGCTCTGCCCCCTCCCAGCGCAAAACGCAAGGCGATTTCCTGTCGTCGGTGAACCAAGCGAGCCAGATAGAGATTGACAAGGTTTGCGCACACCACCAAAAAGACTCCGACCGAGCAGATCAGCAAGAAGACAGCCATAGGTCCGACTCCGTTGGCCCCCCTCTCTTCGTCCAAAGGCCGCACCTGGATCTCTTGTCCTTCTTCCAGCAAGTCCAGCCGCTGCAGCGGCGCGGCAAGGGTCTGCACTTCGGACCGCGCACGCTGAATGGAAGCATCCGCTGCAAGTCTGGCAAAGATGGAGACGGGCCCGGACGCATCCTGGATGTCGGACTGCGTAAACGGAACCCACAATTCGACTAGCCGATAAAAGTCGAAGCTCTGAGGCATCACTGCGACAATGCTGCGAGGCTGGCCATCGACACGTATCGTTTGCCCGATCACGCTCTCGCTTCCTCCGAAGTGGCTCTGCCAGAAGCTATACGCAATGACAGCCACTTCCTGCGGCGGATCCTGCGCCGAATAGACGCTTCCCAACAAGGGCCCAACACCGAGCAGTTCAAAGAGGCCGGGAGGTGCTTGGGCTCCCCGGATCGTCTCAGCCGAGGTCGCGCCCGAGACGCTGAAAATGCTCGGTCTCAGGGGCTCCACTTGTTCGAAAGAAGCAACGCTCTCAAGAGCGGGCTGAACCGCCGGGTTCCAGTTGGCGGCCCTGAAAGAGACTCGGCCGGGAGTCAGGCAGACGAGTCGTTCTGGAGATTCATAGGGCAGCGGACGAAATAGAACTCCGTGGACAATGCTGAACACCGTCGTCGTGAGGCTGATGCCGAGAGCCAAGAAGGCGACCACCGTAATGGTGTTGAAGGGTTGACGAAGCGCTGCTCGCACTCCGACTCTAAAGGCCATCAAGTAGTTGGTCATGGTCTTTCCTCCAGGTAACTCGAGTCTACCTTCTTCCAGCCCTGGCGGGGCGACTGGCTGTGCAATGTCCTAAAGCGAAGGGTTGATCAGACCGCGTCGGGCGTAGCCGCTTACCACCCAAACCCGGAGCAACAGGACTCGTCGAGCGCTGGGATGGCGTCAGGCGGGAAAGGTCGAGCCACCACCAGCCTCAGCTCCTCTGCTCGGTAACGAAGACCCTACCTACCTCTTGACGGGCGTAGTTTTCCACGTTAACCTTCCAGCAGATTCCCTGGACACCTTTGTGAACGCTCCTGCGCTCGGGAAAGACGTGGCCCCGAAGCGGCACAATCCCGTCACAGGCCTTTTCAGGCTGTAGCCGAACACCTTCCAACAAAGAGAAAGGTTGAATTGGCGGAGGGGGTGGGATTCGAACCCACGGTGACGTTGCCGCCACAGCGATTTTCAAGACCGCCGCCTTCGTCCACTCGGCCACCCCTCCGCGCGTTCCGGACGCGCCGTGTCGGACCCGGAGATTATACATGAGGGGATGGCCCAAGGAGCCCCGGTCATGAGCGCATCCGAAGAGGATATCCAGACGCGTCGCCTTCGCCTGCAGGACGAATTGCGGCAGCGCATCGCGCGCCTTCTGGCCGACCCCTTCGTGCGGCGGACGCTGGGAATGGGTCCGGCGGGCATCAACCGTCCCCTGCGCAGCCGCCGCAAGCGCGCCCGCCTCAAGCCCATCACCACCTTCTGCAGAGGCTACGAAGCTGGCGACTAAGCCTTGACAAGGGCAAAGGCCCGTCGGGACAATGGCGTCCTCAAAAGGACCAAATATGCCTGAAGAGAAAAAGGGCCAGAACAACAAAGAACCGCAGAAAGTCGCCCGCGGCGGACTCACTTATGCGGCCAGCGGGGTCGACATCGACCGCGCCAACCAGGCCAAGGGACGCATCAAGGAACTGGCCCGCGCCACCTTCAACCAGGGGGTGGTTCACGACATCGGCTCCTTCGCCGGACTCTTCCGCCCCGATTTCTCGCGCTATTCCAAGCCGGTGCTGGTGTCCAGCGCCGACGGGGTGGGCACCAAGCTGAAGATCGCCTTCATGACCGGCGTCCACGACACGGTGGGAGTCGACCTGGTGGCCCACTGCGCCAACGACATCCTGGCCCAGCGGGCGCGTCCGCTCTTTTTTCTCGACTACATCGCCACCGGACATCTCGATCCCGAGGTGGTGGTGGGAGTGGTAGAAGGGCTTTCCCGCGGCTGCCGCGAGGCGGGATGCGTGCTGCTGGGAGGCGAGACCGCCGAGATGCCCGACTTCTACCAGGAGGGCGAATACGACCTGGCCGGGTTCATCGTGGGAATGGCCGACGAGGAGCGCCTCTTCCGTCCTGAGGACGTGCAGCCAGGCGACCTGCTTATCGGACTGCCCTCCTCGGGACTTCACACCAACGGCTTTTCGCTGGTGCGCCGCCTTTGCTTCAAGCGCCTGCAACTGACTCCCGACAGCTATGTGGCTGAACTGGGGCGTCCGCTGGGCGAGGAGTTGCTGGAGCCTCACCGCTGCTATCTGTCCGTCCTCGACAAGCTGCTGGAGGACGACGACCTGCACGGACTGGCCCACATCACCGGCGGAGGCATCACCGAGAACCTCGACCGGGCTCTGCCTTCGCATCTCGATGGGCAGGTCAACCGCGAGTCATGGCAGGTGCCGGCCATCTTCCGCTTCATCCAAGAGCGGGGACGGGTGGACCGGGAGGAGATGTTCCGCACCTTCAACATGGGCGTCGGCATGGTGTTGATCGTGGAGGCCGCGTCCGCCGACCGCTTCCAGGAAGCCCTGCGCCAGGCCGGCGACGAGCCGCTGGTCATCGGCGAGGTTATCGAAGGCCAGGGAAAGGTCCGCTACGGATGAAGAACGTCGCCATCCTGCTGAGCGGACGGGGATCGAACTTCATGGCCATCTCCGACGCCATCGAAGCGGGCGAGATCCCGGCCCGGATCGTGCTGGTTTTCTCCAACAAGCCCGAGGCCCCCGGACTGGCCGAGGCCCGCCGCCGCGGCTACCCCGCCTCTTCCATCTCCCCCCAAAAGGATCAGTCTCGCCAGGACTACGACCGCCTGGTAGCGGCGGAGCTGGAAAAGGCCCAAACCGACATCATCTGCCTGGCCGGCTACATGCGAATCGTCAGCCCCTATTTCGTCGGCCGCTTTCCCCATCGCATCCTCAACATCCATCCTTCCCTGCTGCCCGCTTTCCCAGGACTCAAGGCCCAGCAGCAGGCGCTGGAGTGGGGCGCCAAGGTGTCGGGCTGCACCGTCCACTTCGTGGACGAGAAACTCGACCACGGCCCCGCCATCCTGCAGCAAGCCGTCCCCGTCAAAGACGACGACACCGAGGAATCCCTCTCGGCCCGCATCCTGGTCCAAGAACACCGCCTCTACCCCGAGGCCCTCAGAATCGTCTGCCAGGACCGCCACCGCATAGAGGGCCGCCGCGTGCTCATTGCGCCTGGGACTTAGGGTTCGTCCGGTTCCCACTCGAAGAGGGAAGAGCCGTTTTCCAAGGGGTGGTCCTTGAGGATGCGGAAGACGCAGCGTCCGTGGCCGGACTGAAAGCGCTCCGTGCGCACGACCCGGTAACCCAGCAGGCGGCGCAGCACCGACACGGTGACGCTGCACAAGGCCGGCCGGCGGCGCGCCACCTCCAGGTAGGGGCAGTTCATCTCCACCAGGCGCGGATGACCGTTTTCCTCCGACTCGACATAGCAGTAGGGGTCGTCGGCCATGTAAATGTCGCGCAAAGCCTTGAGGCGATCTTTCAGCCCGAGTCCCCTCAACTGAGGTTCCCATTGCTCGACCTTGTCGCGGGCTACTCTCTCCAGCAGGCGGCGCACCGCCTCGCGTCCCAGCTCTTCGGCGGCCGCATCGATCAAGGCTACCGCCAGGTCGTCGTACTCCTTGGGGAAAAGATGGTCGCCGGCGGGCGTCAATCGGTAAACCGAGGGCGGGCGTCCGGCGGTGGAGGGCTCGCGCTTGACCTCGCGTTTGACCCAACCTTCGTGTTGAAGCTGTCCCAGGTGTTGGCGCACGCCTTCGGGGGTGATGCCCAGATGGCCGGCCAAGGAGGCGATGGATTGCGAGCCCCGGCGCTTCAGGCCGGAGAGTATGGCCCGTCGCGATTCGGGCATGGCTTGCAGTGTCGGGGAGTTCTTCATGCGTCCTTGAGGCTCAGCCGTCTCCGTTTCGCTCCCTCCCCTTCTCGCCCCCGAGGCCATGACGAAAGACCAACTCGCCGCCCAGCCATCCGCCGGCCATGGTCAAGGCCACTCCTGCAATAGCCAATCCCAGGGCCGCCAAAGAAGCCTGCTCCCCGTTTTCCAAGGCGTCCCGGCGCAGCAGAACGCTTATCAGAATACAGCAGAAGGCCGCCGACATGATTCCCATGTGCCACCAGACGGTGCGCTCGGCCGGATGCCCCTGGCGCAGGGCGGCCATTTCCCAAAAGCCGGTGATCAAGGTCGGCACGGCTGCTGTCAGGCCGGCGGCCAGGGTCCAGAAGGCCATCTCGGACCAAAGGGGCCGGGGGAGCAGCAGAGCCGCCAGATCCCACGCCAGACCCACCGTCCAGAGGGCCACCGGGAACCCCGCCAGAATGGGATGAAGGGGATGCCCGAGAAGGCGGGCCTGAATCATGAGCTTCTCCTACAGCGCCACCAGCAGTAGCATCACGACTCCCGCCGCTGCCACCAGTGCATGAATGACCACGGCGGCATTGGGCGCCCGCTGACCGCGCAGATGGAAAGAAAAGAGGAAAAAGCCGCCCAGAGCGGCCACCACCAAAATCAACAAGGCTGTGGCCAACCCCGGGGCTCCCGAAAAATAGGCCACCAGCAGCAGAATCAAGCCCGCCGCCGCCAAACCTCCGTGAAGCAGAGCCACCGGCATGGGCAGCGATTGCCCCTTGAAGTGGCGAACCGCCAGGAAGAGCCCACCCAGGGCTGCGACAATGAATAGAATCAGGGCCAAAAATGAAGATGTCATCGTAATCTCCTCCTCATAAACTGCATGATGCCAGATATTTAGAAATATTACAAGCAAAAACTTTGAAAACTAGCGCACGACGATACTTTCATGCACCTGGCGGCTGCGCCAAGCTTCGTGACATGCTTAGGAAAACCGGGATGGATAGCGGCCCTGTGAGAGACGGCGGCGGATGCGCAGGACTTCGGCCAGCATGCGGGCCGAGTCGCGAAGCAGGCGGACTTTGCTTCCGTGGTGGCGCTGCAGGTGGACGGGTTGGCGCTCGATGCGGGCTTTCCACAGCCGCAGCATGAGCAGCATCTCGATGTCGATGGTATAGCCATCGATTTGCGCGTGGGAGGCAGCCGCCCGTATCAGGTCACCGCGAAATCCCTTGAAGCCGCATTGGGTGTCGAAGATGTCCAGGGGCAGCAGTGCGCGGATCAGGTAGGAGAACGCTTTGCCCGTCCACACCCTGATCTTGGGGAAGGATGAATCATAGCTGGACTCGGGCAGATCGCGCGCCCCGATCACGGCATCGGCCGCGTCCCGCAGCAGCTCCAGGGCCCGCTCGATGAAGTCCAGCCGGTAGGGAAGATCGGCGTCCACGAAGAACACGAACTGGCCCCGCGTCTCCTTCACTCCCTGACGCAGCGCCGCCCCCTTGCCGCGATTGCGCCTCAGCCGAACCACCCGCACCCCGCGCCCGGCCCACTGCGCGGCTTTCTCCGCCGTCCCGTCCGTACTCCCGTCATCCGCCACGACAATCTCCCACTCGCCGACCTCCTCCAGTCCCGTTAAATAGGATTCCAGAACCGCCAGCGTCTGAGGCAGCCGCTCCTGCTCGTTATAAGCGGGAATGACGAAGGAGAGGTCCATGAGAGCTAGAGATTACCATCCTCCTCCTCACGAAGCCGCCGAGGAACTGCATCGGGAGTATCTGAATGAGGGTCGAAGAAGCTTGGGCACCACGCGGTTGTGTTGACGCTCGCCGTGACGAGATTCCACAAAGAGAAGACGAGAGTGCACCAGTGTGTCGGCAACGTGTTTCTTCCGCCTCTGGCGGAAGCCGAGGGGCTAAGCCAACTTCCTTCCGGGAGGCTATAATCAATAGATGCCGATGAGAAGACCCATATCGAGTCTTCTTCTTCTAGGCCGATCGGGAAGAACCGCCGCATGTCCACGTTGAGGGAGGCGATGGGGTCGCAAAGTTCTGGCTAGAACCCGTCCGGTTAGCCAGCAGCGTGCCTTGTGTGTCAACCTAATCCAGTGCCTCCAGCCGGTCTTTGATATCTTGGATGGTGGACTTTGTTTTTTCGGCGGATTGGCGGGTGGACTCTACGGTTTGGGCGGGGGCGTTGTCCAGGAAGCCTTTGTTTTTGAGGCGGCTTTCCAGTGAGGCCAGGCGCTTTTGGGCGCCTTCCAGTTGCTTTTCCAGGCGCTCGCGTTCTGCTTGCAGGTCGGCGGCGCTGAGAGTGAGGGCGGCGCGGAAGGCTTCGTCGACGGCCATCGCGCCTTGAGTCTCTTCTTCCGCCTCGCTGATGGTCAGTTTTTCGGTGCGCATGAGGCGCTCCATGATGGGGCGGCAGTTTTCAAAAATCTCGCCATGACGGCGCGGCTGCAGGCGGACGTTGACGTAAGATCCGGGATCGATGTTCTGCTCGGCGCGCATGGAGCGGACGGCGGCCACGGCGCGTGAGACGGCGGCCACGCCCTCGGCCTCCTCGCTCCAGGAAAGCCTCTCCTCCAGCCGGGGCCATTCGGCGCTGATGAGCAAACCCGGACGGTCGAGGTTGCTCCAGACCTGCTCGGTGATGAAGGGCAGGAAGGGATGGAAGAGCTTGAGGAAGTCGTCCAGCACGCTGGCCAGCACGCTGGCCGTCTCGGGCGATCGGGCCACTTCCCCGACCTTGATGGCTTCCAGGTAGAAATCGCAGAACTCGCCCCAGAAGGCGCTGCGGATCTGCTCGGCGGCGTCTCCGAAGGCAAAGGCCTCCATGCGCCGGTCGATGCGCTCGAGCAGGACGTTGCGCCGCGTCAGCATCCAGCGGTTGAGGGGATGGGTCACGTTGTTGGGCGTCAACTCGACCTGCTCCTTGCCCTCGGTGGACATCTGCACCAGCTTGGCGGCATTCCAGATCTTGTTGAGCAGCCGCTTGCAGGCCACGATGCGCTCTTCGCCCAGCTTGAGGTCGCTGCCCGCCGAGTTGCCCATCACCAGTGAAAGGCGCAGGGCGTCGGCGCCGTACTCCTCGATGACCTCCAGCGGATCGATGGAGGTTTCCGGTTTGGACTTGCTCATCTTCTCCCCGTCCTTGTCCAGCACCAGGCCGTGCAGGTAGACGGTGTGGAAGGGGATGTCCTTGACCGTGTAGGTGGTCATCAAGATCATGCGCGCCACCCAGAAGAAGAGGATGTCGTAGCCGGTCTCCATCACCGAGGTGGGATGAAAGCGGGCGAAATCGGGACTGCGGCGCACGATCTCGTCCAGGTCGAGGTCGTCGTCGAGCGCCTTCTCGCTGTCCAGCAGGGTGGAGAAAGTCCACAGCGCCGAGGAAAACCAGGTGTCGAGCGTGTCAGGATCCTGCACCCATCCCTCGCCCTCGGGGCGCCGGTGTCCCACGTACATTTCTTCGGCGGCTTCGATGTTCTCTTCGCTGACGGCATTGCCGCGATACCAGACGGGAACGCGGTGTCCCCACCAGATCTGGCGCGAGATGCACCAGTCGCGCAGGTTCTCGATCCAGTGGTTGTAGGTCTTGACCTCATGGGCGGGAAGCAGCTTGATCTTGCCCGAGTCGACCACCTCGTACATGACCTGCTTGAGGGTCATGTTGCGCCCTTCCCATTGCACGGCGGGCTTGTTGACGTCGATGAACCACTGGTTCTTGGGCAAAGGCTCGATGGGCTTCTTGGAGCGGTAGCAGAGCGAGATGGGTTGGACGTAGGACTCGACCTTCTCCAGCAGCCCGGCTTCCTTCAAGTCGGCCACGAAGGCCTCCCGGGCCGCTTCCACTTCCATTCCGGCGTAGGGACCGGCGGCTTCGCTCATGCGTCCGTCTTCGTTGATCACCTGGATCAGCGGCAGGTTGTGCTTTTGGGCGATCTCGAAGTCGGCGTGGGAGTGAGCCGGGGTGACGCCCAGCGCGCCCGTCCCGAACTCGGGATCGACGTGCTCGTCGGCCACCACCTTGACGCTGATGGCGGGACCTTTGGGCCAGGGCACCTCGTAGGTTTTGCCGATATGCTCTTGGTAGCGCTCGTCCTGAGGGTTGACGGCGATGGCGGTATCGCCCAGCTTGGTTTCAGGACGGCTGGTGCCCACCAGGAAGGGTCCGTAGCGCAGGGTGTAGAACTTGGCCTCGCGGTCGCTGTAGTAGATCTCGTCGTCGGAGACGGTGGTCTGCAGGTGGGGGTCCCAGTTGACGATACGGGGGGCGCGGTAGATGAGTCCGTCGCGGAACATGCGGGCGAAGACCGAGTTGACCACCCGGTTGAGGGCCGGCTCCATGGTGTAGCGTTCGCGGGTCCAGTCGCAACTGGCTCCCAGGGCGCGGATCTGGGAGCGGATGGTGGAGCGGGATTCTTCGGTGAAAGAGGCGATGCGGGCCACCAGCTCTTCGCGTCCCAGCTCGTGGCGCGGGTCGCGCATGCCTTCCTGCTGGAGCTGGCGGATGACCACGCTCTCGGTGGCGATGGCGGCGTGGTCGGTGCCCGGCACCCACAGGGCGGCGCTCCCCCCCATGCGCTTCCAGCGGATCATCAGGTCCTCCACCGTCATCCCGATGGCGTGTCCCAGGTGCAGCGTCCCGGTGGCGTTGGGTGGCGGCATGGAGATGGTGAAGGGACTCCCGGAGGTGTCCTTGCCGGGCTGAAAAGCGCCCGACTTCTCCCACTCCCGATAAATCTCGGATTCGACTTTATGATGCTCGAAATACTTGCTGAAGGCCATGATTCGTCCTCGCCCGCCTGCCGTCTTTCCAGTGGATCTCTTGTTCAAGGATAACGGGGAAGGATTTCGCCCCGTCGAGAGGATGGTGGGCGGTAGAGGATTCGAACCTCTGACCTTCTGCACGTCAAGCAGACGCTCTAACCAACTGAGCTAACCGCCCCCGTATTGTGTGGGTCAGCATACGACGAACCGGCTCGTAGAGCGCGGAACCTGCATCCAGGGCTGTCTTTTCAGCACTTCTCGCATGAGACTCCATAGTATGCCGCCAAACCCTCCCGATTTCAAGTATGTGTCAATCGCTGTCTCCCCACTCGCGGTAGGGGTGGCGGGCCAGGTTGACGTTGAGGTAGCGGGGGTCGTCAGTGACTTCCCGACCCAGCCAGGAAGGGCGGGCGAAATCCTGGTCTTCGTTTTGCAGCTCGATCTCGGCTACTACCAGGCCCTGGTTGGCTTCCAGGAACTCGTCGATTTCCCACAACATGCCTTTGTGGTGCAGTTCATGACGTGTCTTGACTACTTTGAGACCGCTGCACAAATCGAGCATTTCTTCAGCGTCCGCCAGCGGGATCTCGTATTCGAACTCGGGACGGGTGATGCCCTCGGGAGGCCCCTTGACGTTGAGGGTTGCCGATTCATCCCTGATGCGCACCCGCACGCTGAGGTCGGTAGAGGGAGTCAAGTAGCCCTGCCGCAAAGAGCTTGAGGATTCGATGTGTTCCCGCCAGTCCTGCGAGTCGACCCTGAATTTTCTCTCGATTTCATGCATTGTGGAGATGTTTTCAAAACTAACTTTATTCCACACCTTCAGTGTGGATCAGAGGCGTGAACGAACACCCAGGGTTGCGCCCTCTGCGGCGCTTCGCTTGCAGCGTGCTTTACCCTGGGCTAACGAATTGCTCGCTTTCAGCGAGCTTCGACATGACTTTCAACACATTCCCTACTCTCGCCCACTATAGCCTTGGGCGAAGGGGGGCTAGCGGATTTCTGGTCTTCCGGATCCTTCGAACTTCGCATATCGCATTTCGAACCTGGCCCTCATCCGCCGTAGTTGAGAGCCTCCTCGCCCAGGAAGAGGGCGGCTTGGCCCAGTTCCTCCTCGATGCGCAGCAGTTGGTTGTACTTGGCCACGCGGTCGGTGCGCGAGGCTGAGCCGGTCTTGATCTGGCCGGCGTTGGCGGCCACGGCCACGTCGGCGATGGTGGTGTCTTCGGTTTCTCCCGAGCGGTGAGAGATGACGGCGGTGTAGCCGTAGCGCTTGGCCAGATCGATGGTGTCGAGCGTTTCCGTCAGGGTTCCGATCTGGTTGAGCTTGATGAGGATGGAGTTGGCCACCTCTTTCTCGATGCCTTCTTGCAGGCGTTCCACGTTGGTGACGAAGAGGTCGTCGCCCACAAGTTGCACGCGCTCACCCAAGCGGGCGGTCAGCTTAGCCCAACCGTCCCAGTCGTTCTCGTCCAGCCCGTCCTCGATGGAGGCGATGGGATACTTGGCGCACAACTCGCGGTAGTAGTCGATCAGTTCTTCGGCCGAAAGCTCGCGGTTCTCCGAGCGCAGGTGATAGCGTCCTTCTTTGAAGAACTCGCTGGAGGCCACGTCCAGGCCGATCAGGAGGTCTTCACCGGCCAGGTATCCGGCGCTCTCGATGGCCCGCAGCACGTACTTGAGGGCCTCTTCGTTGCCTTTGACCTGAGGAGCGAAACCGCCCTCGTCTCCCACCGAGACGATGTGCCCGTCCTTCTTCAGCACCTTTTTCAGATGGTGAAACACCTCCACTCCGCTGCGCAGGGCTTCGGCGAAGGTGTCGGCCCCCACCGGAATGATCATGAATTCTTGAAAGTCGATATTCCAATCAGCGTGGGCGCCGCCGTTGAGGACGTTCATCATGGGCGTGGGCAGGATGCGCCCCCGGATGCCTCCCAGATAGCGGTAAAGAGGCAGTCCGAAGGAGGCGGCCGAGGCCTTGGCCACTGCCAGCGAGACGCCCAGAATGGCGTTGGCTCCCAACTTCGATTTGTTGGGGGTGCCGTCCAGGTCGATCAGCCTCTGGTCCAGGCCGGCCTGGTCGTAGGCGTCCTCGTCGAAAAGCTCTTCGGCGATGATGGAGTTGACGTTTTCGACGGCCTCCTGGACGCCTTTGCCCAGGTAGCGGCCTTGGTCTCCGTCGCGCAGTTCTACGGCTTCGTGTTCGCCGGTGGAGGCTCCGGAGGGAACTACGGCTGAACCGTGGGCGCCGTCGTCCAGCACCACTTCGACTTCGACCGTGGGGTTTCCGCGTGAATCGAGGACTTCGCGGGCGTGTATGTATTCAATGGTCATGAGAGATTTGAGCTCCTTAACTTCTTAATCGGCCTCGTTAGTCAGGCAGCGCGATTATATCGGACTTGCGAGGAATGCAAAGGAGGCGGGACCCTCCTTCGCTGAAGCTATGGAGGGTAAGCAACACTCGCCAGTGGAGGGGCGATTTTGCGGTTTGCATGGAGCAACGCGTTGCCGAAGAGTATGATCGCGTGCCGCTGAGTGAGAGGGCCGGATCCTGGGGAAGGCTCCGGCCCTCTCGGCGCTCACAAGGTCCGAACTCAACAACAGCAAGGAAGGGTTGTTGTTGAGCCTTTATTCAAGCACTCGGGAATGAAGGGAGGATAAAGACGGAAAAAAATAGCTCTAAGAGGATGAAAACGCCTCCCGGAGGCGGTCGATGAGGGCTCGGGTGGAGGCATCATGGGCTGCAACCGGCTCCTTCCCGTCCAATTCATCGAGGATTCCCGAGGCCAGTTGCTTGCCCAGTTCCACCCCCCACTGATCGAAGGAATTGATGTCCCAGATCACGCCCTGGACGAAGATCTTGTGCTCGTAAAGGGCCAGCAGCGCACCCAGAGTCTCGGGCGTGACGCGGTCGAGCAGCAGGGTGTTGCTGGGACGGTTGCCCGGGAAGACGCGGTGGGGCAGGAGCTTTTCGATGCGCTTCTCGTCCACGCCTTGCTCCTCCATCTCGCGGCGGACTTCCTCAGCCGTCTTGCCCCGCATCAAGGCCTCTGATTGAGCCAGTCCGTTGGCCAGCAGCATGGCGTGGTGCTGGCCCAGCGGATGGTGGCTGCGGGCGGGCAAGATGAAGTCGACGGGGATCAGTTCGCATCCTTGGTGGATGAGCTGAAAAAAGGCGTGTTGTCCGTTGGTGCCGGGTTCTCCCCACACGATGGGGCCGGTGGGCCACCCCACCTCCCGGCCCTGCCGGTCGATGCGCTTGCCGTTGCTCTCCATGTCCAGTTGCTGCAGGTAGGCGGGCAGGCGGTGCAGGTATTGGTCGTAGGGAGCCACGGCGTAGCTGCGGGCCCCCAGGAAGTTGCGGTTCCAAATGCCCATCAGCGCCAGGATGACGGGCATGTTCTGGTCGAGCGGGGTCGTGCGGAAGTGCTCGTCCATGCGGTGAGCGCCGCGCAGAAGCTGCTTGAAGCGGTCCATCCCCAGGGAGAGGGCGATGGAGAGTCCGATGGCCGACCAGAGCGAAAAGCGTCCCCCTACCCAGTCCCAGAAGACGAACATGTTGGCGGGATCGATGCCGAACTCGCGCACCGCCTCTTCGTTGCTGGAGACGGCCACGAAGTGCTTGGCGATCGAGCCGGGCTGCTCGCCCGTGTGCTCGAGCAGCCAGGCTCGGGCGCTGCGGGCATTGGCCAGGGTTTCCTGAGTGGTGAAGCTCTTGGAGGAGACGATGAAGAGGGTGCCCTGAGGGTCGAGTCCGCTCAGGGTCTGGGCCAGGTGGCTGCCGTCGACGTTGGAGACATAGTGTACCCGCGGTCCGTCGGCGTAAGGTTTGAGGGCCTCGCTGACCATGGCGGGCCCGAGGTCGGATCCGCCGATGCCCAGGTTGACGACGTCGCTGATGCTTTCCCCCGAGTGCCCTTTCCAGTTCCCCCCGCGGACGCGCCGGCAGAAGTCCTCCATCTGTTCCAGCACGGCCCGCACTTGGGGCATGACGTCTTGGCCCTCGACCAGGATGGGGCGCGAGGAGCGGTTGCGCAGGGCCACGTGGAGGACGCTGCGATCTTCAGTGAAGTTGATGGCTTCGCCGGCGAACAGGCGCCGGGTCCATTCCTCCAGACGCGTTTCCTGGGCCAGGCGCAGCAGCAGTCTCAGCGTCCGCCCGCTGATGCGGTTCTTGGAGTAGTCGAGCAGAAGGCCGCAGGCCTGCAAATGAAAGCGTTCGAAGCGCTGCGGATCGTCTTCGAACATCTGGCGCAAATGGCGCGAGGCCATCTCTTGACGGTGCTCTTTCAGCTTCTTCCAGGCCTTGCATCGAGTCGGTTTCGGCATGGGCTAACCTTAGCAAGAAGCGAGGGCGGCAAGGAAGCTGCTAAACTGGCCTGCCATGCAGCAGCAGGCCGTGCAAGAGCGCTTTTGGGTCCGCATCATCTACATCGTCTCGGCGGTTGTCGCGGCTGCCGTAGCCTTTCTGATTCTTGGGCCGCGTCCTGAGGGAACGCGGGGGGCGCTGGACGTCTCCTCCCTGCCCAACGTCAACGCCGCCCTCAACTCCCTGACCGCCGTGCTGCTGGTCATCGGCTACCTCTTCATCCGCCGCCGCGCCATCCTGGCCCACCGCAAGGTGATGCTGGGAGCTTTCGCCACCTCGTCCCTCTTTCTGGTCACCTATGTGGTCTATCACTGGTTCAAGAGCGGACCCACCCGCTACGCCGGCGATTGGGTGGCGGTCTACTACTTCATCCTGCTCACCCATATCGTCCTGGCCGCTTTGATCCTGCCGCTGGCCTTGCTCACGCTCTACCGCGGCTGGACCATGAAGGTGGAAAAGCACCGCCGCATCGCCAGGATCACCTTGCCCCTGTGGCTCTACGTCTCGGTCACCGGCGTCCTCGTCTATTGGATGCTTTACCTTTAGGGGGCGGCATCGGGTGTTGACAGGGACTCGGGGTGGGCGATACAAACATAGAGTCGATTACCCCTGCCGCGACTACGGCCTTCGGCCAGAGGAGCGATGCTGCGAATGAAATGGGCAGTCTTGAGTCTGATCGGCTTGATGCTTCTTTCAGGCTCCGCTGTTGGTGAAGATCCCCCTTCCGCTGAAGGGCTTTCTTTCCCCGAGGACCATTGGCTGCACGGAGTCGATTTTTCTGTCTTCCGCCAGGAGGCGCTGCGGCGTGGCGTCGAGGTTCCCGAGTTGGAGCAGGATCTCGATGCCCATCTGGTCAGCAACTTCCGCTACATCTTCGTCAACCACGTCGATTCCCGCTTTCTGCTGGGACGGCCCACGCCCAAGTGGGTCATGGAGCGCAGCGTCGAGGTGCTGGACCTCAATCGCCGCCTGGAAGAGAAAATTCTGGAAGGCCAGGAGGTCCTGAAGCGAAAGGATGCGCGCGAGATGCGCCGCTTTCTCAACAAGGTCAAGGATCTCTCGGGCGACCTCAAGAATCTCTTCGAGACCCGCTTCAGGGAAGGCCCCAAGAGCCGCTTGACGGTGCGCATGGGGGTGGCCGAGACGGACGACGTCGAAGTGATCTTCGCCTCATTCCTGCGGGTGGCCGAAAATCTGACGGGACTGCTCTCGCGGCGCATTACCGATTTCTTCTTTGGTGGCGGCATCAACGTGGTCAGCGTTACGGACTTGAACGCCCCCTCGGTTACGGTCTTGTGCCGCTCGCTGCGCAAGTTGAGCGAGAGGTGCGAGGAGCGGCTGCAAGACTTGTGAGAGCTTTCTTCCCCGCCTTTCAAGGCAAGCCAAGAGCACTGCATCATGCGGGCTAGCGCCTGCGGCCGGAGGCGCGGCGGCCGGCGGGGGGTTCCTGGACCACCTTGAGCTGCCGCGTGCTGGTGTGGCAGGAATTGCAGTCCTCAATCATGAAGCGGTAGTACCTGAGGAACTCTTCCTTGTCCTGATGCTCCAGCGCCTGGCTCAGGTTGCTGACCTCGTGCGGGACCAAGGCTTCCATAACGGCACTGACATCGACTTTTTCATACATGATTCCCTGCCCGAAGACCCGCGAGGCAGTGCTCTCGAATTCCTCCAGGTGGCGGGCCGCCAGCTTCCAGTCGTCGTCCCGGACAGCGTGGTAGAGCTTCTCCGAGTGGATTTCCATTTTTTGCATGATATCGATCAAGCGCGGAACTTCGCCCTCGGCGTAGGGCGGGCTCTTCAATCCGTCCCAGAGCAAGAGAATCCCGCCCGCTAAAAGCGCCAAGACCAGAGCAATGTAGACCAGGACCGTTGTACGAGACACCATCATTTATCTCCAAATTTTATCAATTTAATTTCGAATACTGGAAAAACCCAGTTGTCTGGTCGGAAACAGGTGGCTATAATCGGTCCCAGTTGAATATCGTTATCCAGATCTGAACCATGAGCACGAAGCCGTTTTTTCTGGCGACCGTTGGCCTGATGCTCGCTGCCCTGTCGACTCAGGCAGCCTGCGATCGACAAGCAAGTCCGAGAAGGCAATTGGCAGATGCCGTCGCCTTGGCCTCGGCGGCGGGGGCCTTGAGTCACGCCGTGCTGACCGAGGCTTCGCCCAATCAGGCGACCAGCCTCTCGTCCCTTCAATACTCCTGCCTGGCCACTCAGGCCAACGTTTACGGGGGCGGGGGCGCGTTCCCCTTCGAGACGCCTCCGCGCATCGAGGCGATTCACGCCGGGCCGGCCATCGGACGACGGCCCTCGGGCGGCGAATTGGTGACTGGCGGAGAAGAGATCAGCGAAGCGCCCGCGGGGCGCTTGATCAGCATCGTCGGCAGCGACTTCAGCGCTGACCGAAGCCATAACCTGGTCACCATCGGAGGACGTCCGGCGCCTCTTTCCTCCCTTTCCACCAACACCGTCCTGGCCACGGTGCTTCCTTTCCCTGAGGAAGGTGCCGAGGAGGTGGCCGAGGTGCGCGTCCACGTGCGCGGTGTTCCCGCCAACGCGGTTGAGATCGGCATCCTTCCGGCTCAACGCGCTCCCGGCGCTCCCTTCATTCTCTCCAAGCGGGTGCTCAAGAAGCAGCAGGCCTTTCTGGCCTGGATCGGCCACACCGATTGGCTGGCCCTGCCCGCCGCCGGCAGCGCTTCGTCCGCGCGGCCTTCGGAGGAGGAGGAGGAGGAAGCGGTCGGGCGGATGCAGAGCTGTGCCCAAGACTTGACCGCGCAGCTCAAAGAGTTCGAAACCCAATTGAACTCCAACGCTCATTTTCTGGAAACCTACGAGTCGGTGCTTCATTCCTCCCCCGAAGTCGAGCAATTGCTCGACGAAGCCTTGGCGCTCTTCTCGGCCCAGCCCTGAACTCATTCCCGTGCGGCCATTTCAGCAGCCGGCCTCTGGGCGGGCATGCCGCCCGGAATCTCGGCGCGGGGAGGGAACTGAGTCAGCGACTGGAGAAAAGCGATCAGATCTTGCTTTTCCTGTTCGCTCAGGCGCAGCGGGACCAGGAAAGTCTCGTCGTGGTGTCCCATGGGAGCCGCATTCTCGAACGTCGAGTAAAAGTGGATCACGTCCTCCAGGCTGGGGAAGATGCCCTCGTGGGTGTAAGGGGCCGTCAGGGCCACATTGCGCAATGTAGGGGTCTTGAATTGCCCCCAGGTGTCTCCGAACTGATCCAGGTAGCTGACTTTCTCTACGCCGGGATCGTCGCTGTAGGGCCCCGCCGCGTTGAAGGTGTCGTCGCGCACGACCTCGATGCCGCCGTAGCGCCCGTTGTCCAGAGGGCGGCTGGGGTTTTGAGGCAGGCGCAGGTTGTGAAACTCGCTGTCGCTGAAGTTGGGCCCGTTGTGGCACAAGCGGCACTGACCGCGTCCGATGAAGAGCTTCAGCCCGCGCTGGGCCGATTCTGAAATGGCGTCCAGCTTGGTCTGGTCACGCTCCCGTAGTCCTTCCACGAAGACGTCGAACGGAGCCTCCCGGGTCACGATGCGCCGTTCGAAGGCGGCTATGGCCTTGCCTACGTTGGCGAAGACTTGGTTGACGGCGGTCTGGTCCTGGGGCGACATCGACTGCCAGGCTTGCTGCAAGGGGTGGGACGGTTGACCGGGGACAGGGCGGCCACGGGCGGGGAAGCGGTTCGCGTCGGAGAGATCGGGCAGGGGCCCGAAGACCTGCTGGTAGCCTTTGCGCAGGTCGATGTCCTCGCCCACGGCGTGAGCCACCCAGAGCCGGTCTGATCCCATCTCGAGCGGATCTTCAATGGGACGCAGGGCTTGTGCCCACAGGGTGTCGGCCCGGCCGTCCCAGAAGAACCAGCGGTTGTAGGCCACGTTCCAAAGGGTGGGAACGTGCCGGCGGGTGGTGCCTACGCCCTGGCCGAATTGCTGGCCGTTGCTCCATCCCTTCTCGGGCTGGTGGCAGGTGGCGCAGGAGAATTGGGCGCCGGGCGAAAGGCCCTTATGGAAGAAGAGACGGCGGCCCAAATCCGCCGCTTGGGGGTTGTCCGCCTGGCCGTTGCTGGGATCCTCTGGAACCGGAGGCAAGGGGGACAGTTGCAGAATGCGGGTGATTTCCTCGGAGGTAAAATCCACCATGGGCGAGGGCGGAGCCATTCTCCAAGCCAGGAAAACCAAGGCGCCCACGACCAACAGGGACAGAGGAAGAAGGGTCTTCAATCTCACTGCGAAACTACTCCAGGAACACGTCGAAAACCGCTCGCTCTACGAAAGGCCCGTGCTCGATGTCTACGTTCAGCTTCCAGTGTCCCGCCATGTGAAAGAGCATTCCCTCGACACGGTAGAGCCCGTCGCTTTGGCTGAGGACTTTGGGGCGCACGTACATTCCGTGGTTGTGAGCCGGCATTTGCGCGTGAACCGAGACGGCCCGGACCTGGCCAGGTTGGCGCCCGGGCCGGGGAGCGACCTCGATTTCCATGGCGAAGCGCTGATTGAGCGGCAAAGGGTGGGGCCGCGTCCGATAGCTGACAAGGAAATTGCGGTTGCTGCTGGTCCTGTTCTGCTTGAGGTACAGTCCCTCCCGGGGATCGGCTTCAGCCGACTCGACGTCGCCGCAACCCTGGAGGAGCAGGGCTGCGGCGACCATCGCGATGCAATGATAGGTGAGACTCGAAAGTCTTCTTATCATCGGGTTGGACATTAGGACGTCTTGCGGCGTTTCAGCCACACCATGGTGGCCAATCCGCAGGCGAACAGGATCAGGCCTAAGCCGCCGGCCACCTTGACCGGGAGAGCCTTGCCGGCTTCCCGAGGCGACTGCTGCTGCAGCTCACCGATTCCCCATTCCGAAACGAATTTGCCTTCGGAAGTCATCATCTGGCCCCGGTGGTTGCCGAAGTCGATGACGTAGAGGATGTTGCGGCTGCTCATGGCCAGTCCCTTGGGCTTGTAGAACTGTCCTAACTCAGAACCGAATTCGCCGAAAGAAGCCACGAAGTTTCCTTGAGTGTCGAACTTCTGGACCCTCTGGCCGCCGGAATCGGACACGTAGACATAGTTGTCGGGTCCGACTTCCATGCCGTAGGGCCAGACGAATTCGTCGTTTCCGGAACCCGGTTTGCCCCAGGTTCTCAGGAACTTGCCCTCCTTGGTGAAGGCTTGCACCCGGTAGTTGTAGGCGTCCAGCACGTAGAGCGTCTCTTCCTTGGGGTCAAGGGAGATGTCGGTGGCCAGGTTGAACTGTCCCACCTGGCGGCCGAATTCCCCGAAAGTCCTCACGAACTCCATGTCGGAGTTGAAGACCTGCACGCGGGCATTGCCCACGTCCAGGGCGTAGAGGTTGCCCTTGCTGTCGACTTCCAGCTTGCCGGGTTTGTCGAATTGACCTTCAGCTTCTCCGGGTCCGCCCAGCGTGGTGATGAATTCGCCTTCTTTGCCGGGCTCCATGCTGAAGACCTGGATGCGGTTGTTGCCCAGGTCGCTGACGTAGAGCCGTTTTCTCTCAAGATCGAAGGCCACGCCTTCGGGATTCTTGAACTTGCCGGGCACTTCGCCATAGCCGCCGAAACGGCGTACCAGTTCGGGTTCGATCTCGCTGATGTCGAAGATCAGAACCGCATGGGTATCGGGCTCGCCCACGGCCAGATAGGCCTGGGTGCTGGTCGCGGTAGCGGTCTCGGAGATGGTGGCCGCCGTTCCGTAGTGGAAGCGGGTGGCCTTGTCCCACCAGGCTGAATCATCGACGTTCTTGACCTCGGCGATCTGGCGGATTTCCTTGGCGGCGAAGACCTGGCAGCGATTCTCGAAGGGCTCGCAGACCACGACGTTGTTGGCGAAGGGATTGGGGTTGATGGCCTTGGGATAGTGGAGGCGTCCCTCTCCCTCATGGGCGACCACCGGGTGGCGGCCCCACTGGAAGAGAAAGTTGCCCGCCGTATCGAAGACCTGGATGCGGTGGTTGATCAGATCGGCCAGGTAAAGCTTGCCGTCGTTGAAAGCCACATCCGTGGGGGTGGCCATCAGTCCGCTGTGCGATCCGAAGCGTCCCCAGGTGTCGACGAAGTTTCCGTCGCGGTCGAACTTTTGCATTCGGCTGTTGAGTTCGTCGCAGACGTAAATGTTGCCGTCGGCATCGGCGGTCACCGCAGCCGGCTTGTTGAACTGGCCCAACTCGCTGCCGAAGCTTCCGAAGCCAAGCAGGTGGTTGCCTTGCAGGTCAAAGACTTGAATGCGGTGGTTGGCCGTGTCGGCTACATAGACTCGGCTGGAATCGACCCACAGGCCGGCGGGGCCGCGCAATTGCCCCTCGTCGTTGCCGATGCTGCCCCACTGGCGCACCAGCTTGCCGTCCAGATCAAAGACCTGGATGCGGTTGTTGCCGGTGTCCGCCACGTAGACCAGGTCGTCCGGACCGACATAGAGGTCCTCGGGCGAAGTAAACTGGGCATCTCCGGTGCCGGTTTCTCCGAAGGCGGCCAGAGGCTGACCCTGGCTGTCGAAGACCTGGACCCGGTTGTTTCCAGAATCGATCACGTACATCCGGCCGTCCTGCGTGAAGCCGACGCCCAGGGGATCGATCATTTCGCCCTCTTGGCTGCCGTAGCTGCCAAAAGTGTAAACGGGCTCGATGATGTTGGGGTACTTCAGCTCATTTGGAAAGGGAGGCTCGCCCGCGAAAAGGACGCCTGCTGCAACTGCCATAGCGATTGCAAGAGTGCAGGATGCCACTACTTTCCAAGGAGGGATTAGGGTGGTGGTGTGTCGCCACATGTTTCACCTTCCTGTTTAGTGGGAAATTGCGAAAGCAGAGCACTGAGAGGTGATTCACTACGTCAACGACTGACGATGCTCAATCGCTCAGGGCCGTACTATCGCAGTGACAATTTCCATAGACTCTACTTGAAAAATATCGAAAAGTCAATAGAAATGCCAACAATGGCATAGCCAGCCGAATCCTGCTACTATGGAGGGCGTGATGTTATCCAGCGTCCTAAGCCACTTTCGCTACGCCTTCCGAGCCATGCTTCGGCATCCCCTGGTTTCGGTTTCCATTCTTCTCACCCTGGCGCTGAGCATCGGCGCCAATACGGCCGTATTCAGCGTCGTCAACGCCGTGCTTCTGCGTCCGCTGCCATATCCGCAGTCTGAGGCGGTGGTTAAGATCGGCAGCCTGCAGTCCTTGCCGGACATCGCCGACTGGCGTCAGCAGCAGAGCGGCGTCTTCGAGGAGATCGGCATCTTCCAGCCGCGCGAGTACGACCTTTTGGTGGAGGGCAAGCCCCAGAGGCTGCCCGGGGCCGCCGTCTCCCCGGCCCTTTTTCAAGTCCTCCGGGCCGACAGCCGCATCGGACGGCGCGTCATGCAAAGGGACAATCAGGCAGGCGGGCAGCGGGTGGTCACCCTCAGCTACGATTTTTGGCAAAGGCATTTCGGCGGACAGGAAGAAGTGCTGGGACAGCCGATCAGGCTGAGCGGCAACGAGTACACCATCATAGGGGTCCTGGAACAGGGATTCTCGGCGCCCTCTTTGCAGCCGGTCGACCTATGGACGCCCATCTTCGTGGAAGCGCCCTGGGCCATCACGGACCGTGGCGCCCGGGCCATGGAGGCCATCGCCCGGCTGGGCCCGGGAATACCTTTGAGGCGCGCCCAAGCCGACTTGGAACAGATTGCCGCCAGGCTGGAGCAGGAGCATCCTGCCACCAACAAGCAAGTCGACGTCAGCGTGCGCGAGCTGCAGACGGCTTTGCTGGGCGAAACCGGTCCGCGTCTGCTGACGGTTTTCTCGGCGGTCGCACTGATACTGCTTATCGCCGCGGCCAACATCGCCACCCTGCTCTTCGTGCAGTCGGCGGCCCGGCGCCGCGAGATCGCCATTCGGCGCGTACTGGGAGCCAGCAGGGTCAATCTGGCCGCCCAGACGCTGGCCGAAAGCCTGCTTTACGCCATGTTGGGCGGCCTGTTGGGGCTGGCGGCCACCTGGCTGAGCCTGCGCGCCATCGTGGCTGCCATCCCTTTCCAGTTCCCCCACCTCATCAGCATCCAGCTCGACTGGCGGGTGCTGCTCTTCGCCCTCATGCTCTCGCTGGGCGCCGGCCTCCTTTTCGGACAGGCTCCCCTGCTGCAAGCTTTCGGCAGCCGGATGAGCGAAGCCCTGACGGGACGCAGCAGCGGCAGCCTGGCGGGCCGGGGACGAACCGTGCGCCGTTTTCTGGTGGTTGTGGAAGGGGCTTTGGCCGTTAGCCTTCTCATCGTGGCCACTTTGACGGTGCAAAGCTTTTTCAAGCTGTCATCGTCTCAGATCGGCTTCGCTCCCGACAACATCCTCAGCGTGCAACTCTCCTTGCCGACTTCCCGCTACTACTCGATTTCCTCCCAGACCGCCTTCTTCAGCCAGGTTTTCGACCGCATCGAGAGTCTGCCGGGTGTGGAGTCGAGCGGCGCCGTCAGCCATCTGCCGCTGGGGGAGAATGCGCTGACTCACGGATTTCTCATCGAGGGAAGGCCTCAACCGGCGCCGGGCGAAGCCCCCGAAGCCTACACCCGGCTGGTGAGTCCCGGTTACTTCAAGACGATGCAGATCCCCCTGCTGGCGGGGAGGTTCTTTGAGGACGGCGACCGCGAGGAGGCGCCCTACGTAGCCATCATCAACCAGGCCTTGGCCCGCCGTTTCTGGCCCGACAACAGGGCTCCCCTGGGAGAGCGCATCCAGTGGATTTACGGTCCCAACGAGCCTTGGCTGGAGGTGGTGGGCGTGGTTGAAGACGTGCGCCAGTTCGGCCTCGACAGTCCCGATGAGCCCGCCGTCTACACTCCCTATCGCCAGAAGCTGCGCGACTGGAAGAGATGGATGACCTTGGTGGTCCGCTGCCAAGCGCCCTCGCCGTCTCTGGCCGAATCGATCCGGGAGGAGATCTGGGCCGTCGACCCCAATCTGCCCATCAGCGAGGTGGGAATGATGGAAGATCGCCTTTCCAGTTCCATCGCACCCGAACGCTTTACTTCCTCCTTGTTGACCATTTTCGCTCTTATCGCCCTTCTCTTGGCCACCCTGGGGGTTTACGGGGTGATTTCTTTCTCGGTCATGCAGAGGACTCAGGAGATCGGGGTACGCATGGCCTTGGGCGCCGGCCGTCAGGAGGTTCTGACCATGGTGCTGCGCGAGGGCCTGGGACTGGTTCTGCTGGCGGTGGTGCTGGGCGTGGCCGTGGCGGTGGTTTTCGCCAGTTTCATTTCACGCCTGCTCTATCAGGTCAGCGCCTACGACCCCCTCACCTTCCTGGCTGTTCCGCTCTTGCTGCTGCTGGTGACCGCTCTGGCTTGCTACATCCCGGCCCGTCGGGCCGCCAGCGTGCAGCCGGTGGAGGCTCTGCGCTACGAGTAGTGTCCGCTTCCGGTCTCACCGCCAGCCGGCTCAGCGGCGGTTTTCCAGGCGCCGATTGAAGGAGAGGGCGGGGCCGTAGCCCGAACGGGCCGAGGCGCGGATCAGAGCCGCTCCCTGTTCCATGCGTCCCAGGCGGAAGCGGGTCAGTCCCAGGTTGTAGAGCAGCGGCGGACTGTGATCGCCCAGGCTCTGGGCGCGGGAGAAGGAATTTTCGGCTTCAGCCAGGCGGTTGAGATGGCTGTAGCACATTCCCATCTGAAAGTGCACCTCGGAGGGGCTGTCTTTGGCCAGCAGGCGCTCCCATTCGTCCAGCGACTCCTGATAGCGCATTCGCAGATAGAGGCAGGTGGCCAGGTTGGTGCGCGCCCAGTCGGCAGCAGGCTGCATGCGCAGTCCGCTGCGGTAGTGAAGGATGGCCGGCTCCAGGTGGCCGATCTGCTGACGGCACCAGGCGGCATTGAAGAAATAGTCGGCCCTGGGATGGGGCGATTGCGCTAATTCTTCAAAGAGGCGGGCGGCTTCCAGCATGCGTCCCTGGCGCATGGCCTCGTCGGCTGCCCGGAAGCGCATTTCGCGCCGGCGCTCCTCGATTTCCTGCGACTCGGGAGCCAGATCCTGAGCCTGCTTCAGATAATCGTCGGCCTGACCCCGCCGCCCCTTGGCTTCCAGGGCGTAGGAAATCAACTGGGGCAAGTCGCTGTTGAGCGGATAGCGCTGGCGCAGTTGGCTGAAGACGGCCAGGGCTCCGTCCCAATCCTGTTGCTGAAGCAGACGGTAGCCTTTAAAGAAGTCGCTGTTGGGACTGTGACCGCCCATCTCCAGCAGGTCGAGTGCTTCCTGGGAAGCGCCCGCTTCCATGCGCAGCCAGGCGCTCTGCTCGCGGGCCACCGGCTCGGCCGGATCGGCTTGCAGGATCTGCTGGTAAAGCTGCAAAGCCTTCTCCTTGCGTCCTCTCTTTTGGTAGAGCCCGGCCAGGTAGAGCCGTCCCGAGAGAAACTCCGGAACCTCCGGCAAGGATTCT
>DATIPQ010000152.1 GCA_035471785.1 Acidobacteriota bacterium | reverse complement strand
GTGGCTCAGGAAAACAAGTACGACCCCGCCCAAAGCGTTTTGCAGGTCGTCCTGAGCGGCATCACCGACCACCGCATGGAAGACTACGAGCGGCGTTCCCGTGCCGAGATCTGCCTGAGCCGGGTGGGGATTGAGGACAGCGGACTGGAGGTCGGTTCGCTCTCGGGCGGATTCCGCAAGCGCCTGGCTATGGCCGCCGCCCTGGCCGACGCCCCCGACCTGCTGCTGCTCGACGAGCCCACCAACCACCTCGACATCGAAAGCATCCTGTGGCTTGAGGACCTCCTCGTGACAGCCTCCTTCGCCTCGGCTGCGGTCAGCCACGACCGCTATTTCCTGCGCAGCTACGCCAACCGAATGATGGAGCTCAGCCCTGCCTTCCCGCAGGGGCGCTTCGTCCATGAAGGCGGCTACCGGGACTTCCTGCAATCCAAGGAGGACTTTTGGGAAGCGCAAGCCAAGCGCGAGAAAGGTTTGGCCACAAGGGTGCGGCGGGAGAGGGAATGGCTGGGCCGCGGCCCCAAGGCACGCGCGGGCAAGGCCAAGCACCGCAAGGACTCGGCCTACGAAATGATCGAGCGCCTGGAGAAAATGCGTGCCCGCCGCCGCACCTCCGCCGTGGAGATGGGCTTCGCCGCCTCGGGAACCCGCAGCAAGGAACTGCTGGCCGCCCAGGGCCTGAGCAAGTCGAGGGGCGGCAAGCGCCTCTTCGACGATCTCGACCTGCTGCTCTCGCCCGGCCTGCGGCTGGGACTGGTGGGGCCCAACGGCAGCGGCAAGACTTCCCTTTTGGCTTGCCTGGCGGGAGATCTGGAGTCCGATGACGGACAGATCGTCCGCAAGGAAGGGCTGGAGACGGTGTGGTTCGACCAGCACCGGGAACAACTGGACCCCGAGGTCAGCCTCAAGGAAGCCCTGACGCCCTCGGGAGGAGACGCCGTCATCTACCGCGGACGCTCCCTTCACGTCAACGCCTGGGCTGACCGCTTTCTCTTCCGCCGCGAACAGCTCCCCTTGCCCGTCTGGCGTCTGTCGGGCGGCGAACGGGCCCGCCTGCTCATCGCCCGCCTCATGCTGCGCCCCGCCGACTTGCTGCTGCTGGACGAGCCCACCAACGACCTCGACATCCCCACCCTGGATGTGCTGCAAGAAAGCCTCTCCAGCTTTCCCGGAGCACTGGTGCTGGTGACCCACGACCGTTACCTGCTGGACCGCGTGAGCAACCTGGTGCTGGGACTGGACGGACGCGGAGGCAGCGTCTACGTGGCCGACTACTGGCAGTGGGAGCGGGAGATGCTCAACCGCCGCCAGCAGGAGGAGCAGTCCGCCGGCGAGAAGGCCCGCGGCAAAAGCGAATCGGAAGAAAGACGCCGCCGGCGGCCTAAGAAGCTCTCTTACAACGACCAGCGCGAGTGGGAACAGATGGAGGAACGCATCCTGCGGGCCGAAGAGGAACTGGAAGCGGCCCGTGAGGCCGCCGAAGACCCGTCGGTGTCCAGCGACGCCCACGCTCTGCAGGAACGCTACCAACGCCTGCGCCAGGCCCAAGACCGCGTCAAGCAGCTCTACGAGCGCTGGAGCGAACTGGAAGCCAAAATCGTCTCCTGACGTATAATCTGCGCCATGTCCAGCATAGGAATTTTGGGAGGGACGGGCGAAGAAGGACGCGGCATCGCGGCCCGCATGGCCCTGCGGGGTGTCTCCGTCCGCATCGGTTCACGCTCCGCTCAACGCGCTCGGGAAGCTGCCCGCGAGGTGGCCTCCCAGGTGGCCGAACGGGCCGTCGCGGATACCGGTTCCGTGGCGGGACACGAAAACAGCGAGTTGCCCTCTCTCTGCCAGACCCTCTTCTTGACCGTCCCTTTCGACCACGCCCAAGCGCTCATCGAGGAACTCGGGCCTCTTTGGCACAGCCGTCATCTGCTCATCGATGTGACCGTGCCCCTTTATTTCGACAAGGGCCCTCGCCTGCGCCGCCTCCCGACCACCTCGGGAAGCGAGCTGCTGCGTCAAGCCCTGCCTGAGGAGGTCCGCATGGCGGCCGCCCTCAAGACCATCCCGGCCCATTTGTTGTGCCATCTCGACCGGCCGCTGGACTGCCACGAGTTCATTTGCGGCGACTCCGAACAGGTCCGCCAACAGGCCCGCCAGGTGCTGGACAGCATTGCAGGCGTGCGCTGGATCGACGCCGGTCCCTTGCGCTACTGCCAGGCCTTGGAAGCCATGACCATGCTGGTGATCGGACTCAACATCCGCCACAAGAGCCGCCTGGGGCGTTTCAAAGTCCAGGGAATCGGGGAAGGCTAGAGAGGACCGGGCCTATTCGTCCAGAGGATCTGACTTCTCCGGCCCATCCGCGTAGCGAAGCGACTTGGTGAGCAGGTCGCGGGCGATGTTCATGAAGTCGCGCTCGGTCACCACTCCCACCAGCCGTTCGTTCTTGACCACCGGCAGACAGCCGATGCCGTTCTCATGCATGATGCGCATGGCTTCTACGGTGGAAGTCTCGGGCGGAACCGCAAGGGGCTCGGTCTTCATGATGCGGGTCACGGAAACGGCCTTGTCGTTGCGGTCGGCGGTGACGTGCTCGCCGAAGTACTTGAGCAGCGACCGGTAAGAGATCAGCCCCACCAGGTTATGCTGGTGGTCTTCCACGGGAATGTGCCGAATCCGCTGCCAGTTCATCAATTGGATGACCAGATCGAGGGTGTCTTCCTCGGTGACGGTGAAGAGGTCGGTGGTCATGAACTGCTCGACCCGCATGTAGCTGGGACGCCAATCGCCGGCTTCCTCCAGTCGGGCCAGCTTCCACTTGTGGACGGGCTGGTCGGCACTCTGACGGTCTACGGTGGCCGCCACCAGGGCCGCCATGCGTTGTCCCTGGCTTCCTTGACCGTCCAGTTCCCGGAGGGAGTCCAGCAGCCACTGAGAGCCGGTCATGCAGCTATCCACGCGCTCTTCCAGGACGCCCAGATAGCGGTCCACGTCGCCCGAATCGATGCCCCGCCGCACCAGGCCTTCCCGCGCCAGCGGTATCAGCTCCTTGCAGATCAGCTCCTGGGCCGGCAGGGTCTTGCGTTCGAACCATGTGAACTGGGCCGCCAGGCCCGAGCGGGCGGCGTTGAGGAAGTTGTTGGAGACCTCGGCGAACGGAATCAGCCTGGAAACGTCTCCGTAGTGCTCGCTGACGCCCGACATCATTCCGAAGTAGAAGGCTGCGTTGGCCACCGCGTCGAGAACCGAGGGGCCTGCCGGAATCACCCGGTTCTCGATGCGCAGGTGGGCCTTGCCGTTGTCGCTGATGCCGTAGCAGGGACGGTTCCAGCGGTAGACGGTTCCGTTGTGCAGACACAAAGCCTTGAGGCGGGGCACTTTCCCCTCTTGCAGCATTTCGATCGGGTTCTCGTCGATCTGTTCCCCCAAGAGCACGCGGAAGCGCGAGATGTCTTCCCTGAAGATCTCCAGTACCGACTCTTCCAGCCAGTGAGTCCCGAAGCTGACGCGCGAGCGGGCTTCCCTGACGTGAGAGGTGGGTTTGCGGGTGTCGATCGACTGCTGGAAAAGGGCGATGCGGGTCTCTCTCCACAGGCGCTTTCCGAAGAGCAGCGGCGAGTTGACCGAGGCCGCCATCAGCGGCGCCGTCACCAACTGGGCCACGTTGTAGAGCTTGGCGAACTCCTTGTGGCCAACTTGAAAATGGCACTGGAAGCTGGTGTTGCAGGCTTCCAGCATGACGTTGTCGTGGCGGATGAGCAGATCGTCGATGCCCTCGATGTAGAACTCGTAGTCGGCTCCGCGCAGCCGCTTGAGCGACTCGTTGAGCGCCACGTAGCGGGGACGGGGAGCCATGTTGCGCAAGTCCATGTCAGACTTGGCCAGGGTGGGCAAGATGCCCGTCAGGCAAACCTTCAAGCCCAGGCGGGCAGCCGCTTCGCGCAGGCGTGCCAGGTGTCCGCTCAATTGCTCCTCCAGCCGCTTCAGGCAGTTGCCGCCGAAGTCGAGCGGCGACAGGTTGAACTCCAGATTGAAGCGGGCCAGCTCGGTGGTGAAGTCGGGATGCCCGAGCTCGCTGAGCAGTTCCATGGCTAACGGAGCGGGGTGCCAACTGCGGTTGACGAGAAAGACCTCCTGCTCGGCGCCGATCCTTCGTACGCCGCTTTCGATCAGGTCGTTCTCGAGCATGAATTCCAGCGCCCGCACGTCGTTGAGCAGGCTCTTCATGAAGAGACGACGCTCATCCACCCCGCCATCGCGGACATCATGTTCGCCCATAAGAGGGATACCCTCCTTGCAGTGCGATAACAATAGCAAAAAGCCTAGCCTCTGCAAAGGGTTAGAGAGGATTCTTCGACGAGGGCCACTAGGTGGCCAACAAGTTCACACACGGGTCAAGTTTCAGCGACCGCGGTGAAGGCCCAATTGCTCTCGGCGGTAAGAGGTCGCTCGCTACCGCTCTTGGGGGCGGGGGAAGAGGTCGGGATTGTCGGTAAAAAGAGCGTCCACACCGTACTGGTGGAGGAACGTGTTCATCTCCTCCTGGAGGCTGTCGTAGCCCTTGCCGACGTCGGAAGCGCGGAAGGTGTAAGGCGTGACGCTGAGGCCGTTGTCATGCGCCCACTTCACCAGGTCGGGCTGCAACTCGATGAGGGCTTTGTTGGGGCCGATTCCGGCCACGAAGACCGAGGCCGCCTTGAGGCGTTCGGGTGATCCCCAATCGGTGTAGTTGTCTCGGCCCAGCAGCAGGACCACGGGAAACCGCGTCCTGAACTGAGCGGTCAAAAGGCGGGCGCTGACCGCATCGAAGGTCTGCAGGATGACGGGTGTGTCGGAGTCCCGGCGGTCCAATCCGTGTCTGCTGAGCGCCTCAAGCACGATTCTCTCCATCTCCAGGCCCATCTCGCGATAGACGGCGGGCTCTTTCAGTTCCGGGAAGAGGCCGGCTCTGCCGCGCACCAGTTGCACGGCTTCCTCGAAGGTAGGGATGCGGGCGTCCGCGAACTCGGAACCGAACCAAGATCCCGCGTCCAACTGCTTGATCTCCTGCAAGCTGAAGTCGTGCACGAACCAGCGGCGTTGGCCGTTCTCCTCGCGGTAGCGGTCGGGGAACACCTCTTCCACATCGGTCGTCCGTTCCAGCGTACGGTCATGCAGACAGACCAATATGCCGTCGCGGGTCAATTGAAAGTCCTGTTCCACGAAATCGGCGCCCTGCTGCAAGGCCAGGCTATAGGCCTCCAGGGTATGCTCGGGCGCGTAGGCCGAGGCGCCCCGATGCGCGATAAGCACCTTCGATTTGTCTTGGTAGTGGGGAAATGGAACGTAGGCCCGCATAGGTCCTCCCGCCGGATCCGATCCTTGACCTTGCTCGGCCTCTCCGGCGCAGGCCGCCAGCACTATCAGCATTGCGGCGCACAGCATTGCCGCGCAGCCTCTTCTCATGGCTGTCCTTTGGAGATGGCCTGGCAGTAGGCTTCGGTGCTGAGAGGCATCCCCATCAGGATCGCGTCGGTCACGAGCGCTTGCCCGATCGACACCTCGTCAGGACGGATGCCGGCGATCAGCTTGGGCAGATTGGCCAGATTAAGGTCATGTCCGGCGTGAACCCGCAAGCCCCTGCGGCGGGCCAGTGAGGCGGCTTTCTGAATGCCCTTCAGAACCTCTTCGTTTTCGGATGTTCCGAAGCTCTGGGCGTAAAAGAAGGTGTGGAACTCGACCGCCGCCAGACCCTTATCTGCGGCCAGCTCCACCTCTTCGCTTCGCGCGTCTACGAAGAGGCTGATGCGGGTCCGGGAGGGCACGCCGTCGATCGCCTTGTCAATGTCCTCTTCCCCGTCCTCATCGCGTCTCCAGCCCCTCTCGGTGGTGAGTTCCTCCCTCTTGGCGGGCACCAAGGTGAACTGGGTGGGCTTGACTTCGCGGACCACCTCCAGCAATCCCTCGCGGGCATCTCCCTCGATGTTGAACTCGATTCTCCCTGAGGACACCTCTTGCATGCGGGCCAGCCGGTAGACGTCGTCGATGGTGGCATGGCGCTCGTCCACGCGCGGATGCAGCGTCAGCCCCCGGCATCCGGCGTCGATGCAGAGACGGGCCACGTCTTCGATTTTGGGATGGTCGGCTCCGCGTGCGTTGCGCACCAAACAGACCTTGTTCAGGTTGACGCTCAAATGAGTCACCGTTCACCTCCTTCGATGCCACTCAAAGCCTGCTCCACAACCCTACCGCAAGTCAAGAGCGGTTCTTGGCTGCCTCGCGGCCGACAGGACGCACAACTCCCCCCACCGCACGGGAATCGTCACCTCTCCGAAAAGAATCGGCAGGCGCCGGGCGGCGGCGCACTTACTTTGGAAGAAGGTTTGCTCAGCTTGGAGAGCGGTTGGCTGGGGGTGTGCTAGGCTGACGGCTATGACGGAGGAAACCGCCGTTCTCCACGCTCGGGAGGTGGTCAAGATCTACCCGGGCGGGGTGCGGGCTTTGGATGGGGTTTCGCTTCGGGTCGAGGCGGGCGAAACCGTCGTCTTGATCGGGGAGAGCGGGTGCGGCAAGACGACCTTGCTGCGGCTCTTCAACCGCATGACCGATCCCAGCGGCGGAAGCGTCATGGTACGGGGAGAGGACGTCCGGTCCGGGGATGTGATCGCCTTGCGGCGAAGCCTGGGATACGTCCAGCAAGAAGGCGGACTCATCCCCCACTGGACCGTTCGAGGCAACGTCGAACTGGTTCCTTCGCTCCTCAACTGGCCTCGGGAAAGGAGGGCCCGGCGCACCCGTCAGGTGCTCGACCTGGTCGGCCTCGAGCCCGACGTCTTCGCCCGCCGCTTTCCCGGCGAGCTGTCCGGCGGCCAGCGCCAGCGCGTGGCTTTCGCCCGGGCCCTGGCCGCCGATCCTGAGGTGATTCTGCTCGATGAACCTTTCGGCGCCCTCGATGCCCTCACCCGGCTGGAACTGCAGGAACACTTCCTGCACCTCAAGGACACCCTGGGCAAGACGATGCTGCTGGTCACCCACGATCTCGACGAAGCCTTCCGTCTGGCCGACCGCATCGCCGTCATGCGCCAGGGACGCATCGAGCAAACCGCCCCGCCCCGGCATCTCCGCGACAGTCCTGAGAGTTCCTACGTAAAGAGCCTGCTCAAGATGCGGGAGGCGAGATCATGAGAGGTGTTCCTGCCTGCCGGCTGCTGCTCTTGATGCTCGTGGCTGCGGGGGCCGGCGCCGCTTTGGCACAGGCGCAATCGAGCGGTACTTCCGGCACGGTGGTGGTGGGATCCAAGAACTTCGCCGAGAACCGCCTGTTGGGCGAAATGTTCGCTCAACTGCTGGAAGCCCACACCGGCCTGAAGGTGGAACGACGCCTGGGACTGGCCGGGTCGGACATCTGCTTTGCCGCCATTCAGGGCGGCGAACTGGACGTCTACCCCGAGTACACCGGAACCGCCCTGGTCTCGCTGCTGGGGATGGAGAGCAGCCGCGACCCGCGCATCGACCTTTTGCGCCTGCGTCGCGAGCTGCACCGGCGGCACGGGCTGACCTTCCTCTCGCCGCTGGGGTTCGAGAACGCCTACGAGATCGCCGTGCGGTCTGATGTGGCCCGGCGCGAGGGACTGCGGACCATCTCCGACCTGGCACGGGTGGGGCCCCGGCTTCAAGCCGCCTTCGGATTCGAGTTCATGCAGCGTCCCGACGGCTTGCCGGGACTCAAAGACGCCTACAAGTTCGAATTGGCCGGAGAGCGGGCCGTCCAGCAGGCCCTCAAGTACCAGTTGGCGGGGCAGGGCGACATCGATGTCCTCGACGTCTACACTACCGACGGACGCAATCTGCTCCACGACTTGGTCATTCTGGAGGACGACAAGAACTTCTTCCCGCCCTACCAGGCGGCGCCGCTGGTGCGTGAAGATCTGCTGGCCCGCCATCCCGACGCCGTCATGACCCTGGAACTGCTGGCCGGGGCTCTGGACGCCCACCACATGCGGCGGCTCAACCGCAGACTCCAGGAGAGCGGCGCCTCCGAGGGCGACGTGGCCCGTCAGGCCCTGAGCCAGATGGGGCTGCTGGAGGAATCCGCCGGGAGCGTCTCGGACTCGGACTCTCGCGCCGGCTTCCTGGCCTTCGTCTATCAGCAGCGCGGGATGCTGGCCCGGCGCACCCTGGAACACCTGGGGCTTTCGCTGGCAGCTCTTGTGGCCGGGACCCTGGTGGCTTTGACCGCGGCCCTGCTGCTGGAGCGGCGGCGGCGCATCGCCGAGCCGGTGATCCGCGCCGTGGGACTGACTCAGACCATCCCCTCGATCGCCTTGCTGGCCTTCATGGTTCCGCTGCTGGGAATCGGCGTGATTCCGGCTCTGACGGCGCTTTGGATCTACTCCATCTTCCCCGTCCTCAGGGCCGCTTACACGGGCGTCCGCGACGCCGATCCTCAAGCCGTGCAGGCGGCCACCGCCTTGGGCATGACCGATCTCCAGGTGCTTGCCAGGGTGCGGCTGCCGCTGGCCGTTCCCGTCATCATGGCCGGGGTGCGCACGGCCGGGGTCATCACGGTGGGAACGGCCACCCTGGCAGCCTTCATCGGGGCCGGCGGACTGGGCGAACCCATCGTCACAGGACTGCAGCTTTCCGACACCCGCCGCATCCTGGCCGGAGCCATTCCGGCCGCCGCTCTGGCCTTCGCCGCCGACGCCCTGTTAGGCCTGCTGGAAAAAGCTCTGCGTCCCCGAGGGTTGAGCCAAGACAAAAAGTGATCCGGATCACACATCCGAGATAACCTTTGGCGCTAGTATAGTGCGTCACAAGTTTTGAGCCACCGCGTCGCGTTATTCCGCGCTTTCAGCGTTCGGACCTTTGCTCATTCGGATTGATCTCTAGGAGGCCCGGCGGTGCCGCAGCTTGAGATGAGTATGCCCGAAACCGGCGTGCTGAGCGGAGCGTTGGGTAGCGCCTCCCCCGCTCCCTCGCACGTTGTGGCATTAACTGCGCACCGGCCATCGACAGGAATCTCTGAGAAACATCTTTCCTTTCCAAGCTCGTCGCTCCCCGAGGGCGGCGCCCTCCCCAGCAACCCCTCGGCCCTTCTGGGCCCAACTCCCTTCCGCTCAGTGCCCTAAAAGGGGAAGCGCGCCGAACATGCCCGGCGTGCTTCCCCGTGCCCGATGCGCAAAAAAAGACCCAACCTGTTAAGCTTCCCGTCGGTCTAACGTTATACCAGGTGATACTATGAGCGGCATGGAAGAAACATTGCTTAAACCCCAGTGGTTTCAGATTCTGCTGGCCTTGGCCGACAAAGAACTGCACGGACTGGGCATCCAGCGCGAGGTGCTGCGCCAGACCGATGACCGGATGCGGCTGTGGCCGCGGATGCTTTACGGGTCGTTGCAGTCGCTTTCCGAGGCCGGATGGATCGAGGAACGCCAGGGGCCGGAGGCTCCTGGACTGGAGGAAGACCGCCGCCGCTTTTACGGCCTCACCGAAGCCGGCCGGGAACGCCTGGCCGAGGAACTGCGCCGCATGGAAAGCTACCTGCGCCTGGCCCACAAGCGGCGCGTACTTCCTGCCGCCGGCGGACTCGCCCAAGACCTGCAGGAGGCCGCCCAAGGGGAGAAG
The DNA here is from genome assembly GCA_035471785.1 of Acidobacteriota bacterium. Classification (NCBI taxonomy): domain Bacteria; kingdom Pseudomonadati; phylum Acidobacteriota; species Acidobacteriota bacterium. The sequence continues at coordinate 17,224 of DATIPQ010000152.1, read as the reverse complement.
GGATGAGCTTTCCGCTGTCCAAGCGTGTCTACCGACTCCTGCTCGGCCTTTTGGCAGGCCGAGAAGGGCGCCGCCACGCCCGCGACATGGAAGAGCTCTTCCTTTCCATGCTCCATCGCGAATCGTCTCGCCGGGGACTCATGGGATGGATTCACGTTTGGGTCGGAGGGGTGGCCGATTTATTTCGTCCCCCTTCTGCCGCCTTTCTCGAGCGCAGGCTTAAAACCCGGGCCAAGCCGGGCGGAGGCTACTCGCTCCATCACCAAGTTGGAAGAAGAGGTGCAATCATGGGCACATTGAAACAAGACTTGAAATTCGGCTGGCGCGTGCTGGCCAAGAACCCCGGATTCACGGCTGTAGCAGTTCTGACTCTGGCCCTCGGCATCGGGGCCAACACAGCCATCTTCAGCGTGGTCAACGCGGCCCTCTTGTCATCACTCCCCTTTCCGCAGCCTGAACGTTTGGTGGCGGGCTGGACCTCGGTTCCCAAATTGGGATTCGACCGGGTCGGTTTCTCCCCGCCTGACTACCGCCTGCTGGAGGAGCAGCAGGACATCTTCGAAGATTTGGGGGCTGTCACCATCGGCAACTTCGAACTCTCGGGAGGAGGGGAGACTCCGCAGCGGGTTGTGGCCTTCAAAGTCACCAGCGGATTCTTCCGCGCCCTGGGCACCCCGGCCTTGCAGGGACGCTGGCTGTCGGCTGAAGAGGATGAGCCCGGACACCAGTCGGTGGTGATCAGCGCACATCTGTGGAGACAGCGCTACAGCGCCGACCCCTCCATCGTGGGAGAATCCATCCTGATCGACCGCTCCCCCTATGAAGTGGTGGGCGTCATGCCCGACCACTTTCAGCTCCCCGTTCCCTGGATCTCCGGCGGCTCTGAGAATGCCGATATTTGGATTCCCCGCGCTTTTACGGCAGCCGAACTGCAGGGTTACGGCAGCAACTTCGCCCACATGGTGGTGGCGCGCCTCAAGCCGGGGGTCGGTCCCGAGCGGCTGAGTTCGCAGGCTTCGCTGCTGGCCAGCCGGGCCCAGGAGGCCTATCCCGCTCAAGTGCAGCAGATTCTAGGCGGCGAACGGACGCTCTTCTTCGTCTTCAATCCCCTCTTCGAGCAGTTGGTGGGCGACCTGCGCACGCCTCTGCTGGTCCTGCAAGCCGCCGTCCTGCTGGTGCTGCTGATCGGATGCGCCAACGTGGCCAACTTGCTGCTGGTGCGGGCCGCCGGGCGCCGTCGCGAACTGGCTCTGCGCAGCGCTTTGGGGGCCGGACGCTCCCGTCTGCTGGGCCAGATGCTCCTGGAAGGCCTGCTGCTGGGATTGACGGGAGGACTGGCCGGACTGGCCGTGGCCTTCGCCTGTCTGCCTCTGCTCAGGACTCTCCTTCCCGCTGGCTTGCCCCAGAGCCAGGGCATTGCCATCAACCTTCCGGTGCTGGCCTTCACCTTCCTGCTCTCGCTGGGCACGGCCTTGCTCTTCGCCTTGATACCCGCTTGGCGGGCCACCCGCCAGGACATCCAGGAAGCCCTTCGCGAGGGCGGACGCCAGGGGGCGGGGGGAGCCTCCAGCCGCTTGCAGGGGGCGTTCGTGGTCTCTCAGATGACTCTGGCCATCGTGCTGCTCATCGCCGCCGGGCTGCTGCTGCGCAGTTTCGACGCGCTCATGTCGACCGACCCGGGGTTCCAGCCCGACCATGTGCTCGTCACCCAGGTCGAGCTGCCCCTGGCCGGCTATCCCCAGGCCCAGAAGATCCGCACCTTCTACGACGAATTGCAGCAGCGGCTGCGGGGACTGCCCGCGGTGCAGTCGGTGGGCGCGTCCACCGATTTGCCGCTGGCCATCACCGAGCGCCGGTCTTTTCGCCGCCAGGACCAGGACCCCGCCGAGGTCGCCATGAGTTCGGTGGTCTTCGGCTGGATAACGGGCGATTACCTGGACGCCATGGGCATCCGCCTGCTGCGGGGAAGGGCCTTCAATGAGCAAGACCGCGCCGGATCCCAGCCTGTGACGCTGATCAGCGAAGCGGCCGTGGAGCAGTACTTTCCTGATCGCGACCCTCTGGGCGCCCAGGTCTTCGTGGGCGGGCGGCCTCAGCCCTACACCGTGGTGGGCGTTGTCGACGACATCAAGAATCAGGCCATGGACCAGCCCTCGCTTCCCCACCTTTACGGCGCCTACGAGCAGGAACCCGACGCCACCCTGCTGCATCCCCAATGGAAAGCCTTGCGCGGACTGAATATTGCCGTCCGCAGCAGCGCCCAGCCCCGTATGCTGTTGCCGCTCATCAGGACTCAGTTGCGCCAGATCGATCCTCAACTGGCTCTGACCGAGATCCGCACCATGCGGACCGATATCGACGAGGCCGTGGCTCCCCAGCGCCTCAACACGCTGCTTTTGGCCATCTTCGCCGCCACCGCGCTCTTCCTGGCCGCCGTCGGCATTTACGGCGTGATCTCCTATTCGGTCAGCCAACGCCGCCAGGAGATGGGCATCCGCATGGCCCTGGGCGGGCAGAAGACCGATCTGGTCAGGATGGTCCTCAACCAGGGACTGCGCCTGGTGGTGTTCAGCCTGGTCCTGGGCCTGCTGGCGGCACTGGGACTTTCCCAGTTCATCGCCGGACTGCTCTATGGGGTCGGTGCCCGTGATCCGCTGACCTTCCTGGCCGTGCCGCTGGTGCTGGCAGCCGTGGCCCTTGCCGCGTGCCTCATTCCGGCCCGTCGCGCCACCAAGGTCGATCCCATGCAAGCCCTGCGCACCGAGTAAGGGCCTGCCACCGGTTGCCGACAACCTTCTTCTCGTCCGCCTCGTCTCACTGGAGGCTAACCAAGCTCGGCCTGGGGAGTCTTAGGGAGCGAGGAGGACGAGAATGAAGAGCTTGGGACAGGATATCCGCTACGCGCTGGCGCACTTCGTCAAAGCCCCCATGTTCACGCTTTTGGCGGTGCTGTCTCTGGCATTAGGCATCGGTGCCAACACGGCCATCTTCAGCGTCATTCACGCGGTGTTGCTGAAACCCCTGGCCTATCCTGAACCCGACCGCCTGGTGCGGGTGTGGGAGACATTTCAGCATTCCGGCGGCACCGGACGCGGCTCCGTATCGGTTCCCAACCTCTTTGATTGGCGGCAGCAGAACTCGGTCTTCCAGCAGATTGCAGCCTATTCCAACACCACCTATGCCCTCAGCGGAGGCGAGCGTCCTCAGTTGGTGCCCGGGGCGCGGGTCGAGCCCGAGATGGCTCAGGTCGTGCAAGTCGATCCTCTCAAGGGTCGCTTCTTCCAGTCCGGCGAAAACCAGGCCGGCAAAGACCAGGTGGTGCTGCTCAGCTACGGCCTGTGGGAACGCCGCTTCGGATCCGATCCCGACATCGTGGGCCAGAGCCTCTCGCTGGACGGTGTCGCCCACGAGATCATCGGCGTCATGCCGGCCACTTTCCAGATGCCGCCACGTTCCGATTCCGAACTGTGGACGCCTCTCACCTACAGCGAAGGCCAACTCAACGCCCGCGGCAGCCATTGGCTGTCGGTGCTGGCCCGCCTCAAATCGGAGGTGACCCTGGAGCGTTCGCAAAGCGAGATGAGCGCCATTGCCGCCCGGTTGGCCCAGGCCTACCCGGCGGCCCAGGACAAGCGCGATGTCATCGTGGGCTCCCTGCACGGCTCGCTCACCGATTCGCGCCGCGAAGCGCTGTGGACGCTGTGGGCCGCGGTTTCCATCGTACTACTCATCGGATGCGCCAACGTGGCTAATCTCCTGCTGGCCAGAGCCGTGGGCCGCCGCCGCGAACTGGCCGTGCGGGCCGCGCTGGGTGCCGGCCGGGCCCGGCTGGCCCGCCAGTTGCTCACCGAAACCTTTTTGCTGGCGCTGGGCGGAGGCGCATCCGGAATGGTGCTCAGCGTGGTGGCCGTACGGGTGCTTTCTTCGCTGCCCGGCACCAGCATTCCCCAGGGTCAGGTGGTGGGCGTGAATCCGGCGGTGCTGGCCTTCTGCCTCGCAGCCTCCCTGCTGACGGCTCTTCTAGCCGGCCTCTTTCCGGCCCTGCGCGCCTCCCGCTTCGACGTCGGAGAAGCGCTCAAGGAACGGAGTTCCACCGACTCGGCGGGGTCTTCCCGCGATTGGCTGCGCGGCGGACTGGTGGTGGCCGAGGTGGCGCTGGCCGTGGTGGTGCTGATCGGCGCCGGACTGCTCCTCAAGAGCTACTCCCGGCTGCTCGAAGTGGACTCCGGCATCGACGTGCAACGGGTGCTGACCCTGAGCGTGCCCCTGGCTGGACCCCGCTACGACGAAGCCGAGGAACTGATCGCCTTTTACCGCCGCCTCGAGAACGAGTTGCCCGCCCTGCCAGGGGTCGAGGCGGCCGGCATGATCAACCTGCTGCCCCTGCAGAACTGGGGATGGAACGGCAATATCGTCATCGAAGGCATGCCTGAGGTGCCTCCCAGCCAGCAGCCGCTGGCTGAGACGCGGACCATCGCGGGCGACTACTTTCAGACCATGGGCATTCCGCTGCTGAGCGGACGGATGGTCGGCTTCGGAGAGAACGAACAGCGCAAGGTGCTGATGGTCAACCAGGCCTTCGCCGAGCGCTTCCTGGAAGGCCAGGACCCGATCGGCAAACGCATCGCCTGGGACTATCCCGAGAGCGACGACGGATGGATGACTATCGTGGGCGTGGTGGGCGACGTGCGCGGGGCCGGGCTGCACCGGCGTCCGCTGGCCGAGATGTATTTCCCCTTCGCCCAGTCCGTCCGCCGCAACATGAGCCTGGTGCTGAGGACCTCTCTGCCTCCGGCCGGATTGGCCGAGAGCGTGCGCCGCAAGGTGGCCGAAATCGATCCCGAGCAGCCCGTCTACCGCGTCAAGGTGATGGAGGAGGTGGTGGACGATTCGGTGGCCGGGCGCCGCTTCAACACTCTGCTCATGGGCGTCTTCGCCGCCGTCGCCCTTTCCCTGGCGCTGGGAGGCGTCTACGGGGTGCTCTCCTACGCCATCCGCCGACGGACCTACGAGCTGGCAGTCCGCATGGCGCTGGGAGCCCGCCGTGCCGACGTCTACCGCTTGGTGGCCAGAGGCAGCCTCATCCTGGCCGCCGTCGGCATCGTCATCGGCGTGGGCGCCGCCTTGTGGTTGACCCGCTTCATGGAAAGCCAGCTCTACAGCGTGCGCTCCGACGATCCTCTTACCATCGTGTGGGTCTGTCTGCTGCTGCTCACGGTAGCTGTTGCGGCCTCCCTGATTCCCGCCCGCCGCGCCACCCGCGTCGACCCCCTCACTGCTTTGCGCAGCGAGTGACAGGCGGCATCAATTGCTGCTAATCTCCAGCCATGAAGAGAGCTATGGTTCTGCTGTTGTGTGTGGCCTTGCTCGCCACTCCGGGCTGTCAATCGCCGCCCCAGCCCGGCGACTCTCCTCAGTCCCAACCGCTGGCGCTGGTGGGGGGAACAATTTATCCTTCGCCAACCGCGGCTCCAATTGCTGACGGCGTCGTGCTTGTCGAGGGCCCCAGGATCTCCAACCTGGGGACGCGCGACTCGGTCGCCATCCCTGCCGACGCGGAGGTGATCGACTGCAGCGGGATGTTTGTCGTCGCCGGATTCCAGAACAGTCACGTCCATTTCACCGAAGACAAGTGGCAGGACGTAGCTTCACAGGCTGCTGAGCAACTCTCCTCCAAGCTTGAGGAGATGCTGTTGCGTTACGGATTCACCACCGTCGTCGATACGGGTTCGGCGCTGGACGCCACGCTGGCTCTGCGCAGCCGCATCGAAGCCGGCCAAGTGACGGGTCCCCGGATACTCACGGCGGGCACGCCCATCTATCCAGTGGACGGAATACCCTACTACCTGCGCGAGTCGTTGCCGCCACAGGTCCTGCCCTTCCTCCACACGCCCGAGACACCTCAGGAAGCCGCTCAGGTCGTGCAACGCCAACTGTCGCAGGACGCCGACCTGGTCAAGCTCTTCACTGGTTCCTGGGTCGAGCGCGGCCGCGTCCTGCCCATGTCCACGGAGATCGCCCGAGCCGCTGCCGAGGAAGCCCATCGGCAAGGCAAGCTGGTGTTTTCCCATCCATCCGATCAAGCCGGAGTGGAGGTGGCTCTACAAGCCGGTGTCGACGTGCTGGCTCACGCTCCCAGCGATCTGCGCGGCTGGGACGAGTCTGATAGCCACCGCCTCCAGGCTTCCGCCGTGGCCATGGTCCCCACCCTCAAGCTCTTCGGCGGCCAGTCTAATATCGCCCGCATCCAACAGATCGTCGGCGACTTCGCCGATGGCGGCGGACAGGTGCTTTTCGGCACCGACGTGGGATACTTGACCGACTACTCCCCCGGTGACGAGTATCGACTTATGTCCGGCGCCGGACTCGACTGGCGTGACATCTTGGCCTCTCTGACGACGGCTCCGGCCGGGCGCTTTCGCGAGTCTTCCCGCCGAGGACGCCTGGCCCCCCAGATGGACGCCGACATCGTCGTCCTCTCCTCCGATCCCGCCGTCGACCCCGCAGCCTTGGCCGACGTCCGCTACACCGTGCGCGGCGGCAGAATCGTTTTCAAGTAATAGCGAGCAGCCTCATACCGCCGAGAGCGATTGGGCCTTCACAGCGGTCACTGAAACTTGACACGTGTGTGAACTTGTTGGCCACCTAGTGGCCCTAGAGCGGTTCCTTGACCGGCGCATCCCCCCACTTCTCTTGCGTCCTGGCCAAAGAAAATGTGACATAATCTAGACCTTAGAGAACACAAACCAAATAGTCGGAGAAAAGGCCATGCCCAATGACCCCCAAAGCATGTTGTTGGCCCCGGCAGCGGTCTATCTGGTGCTGTTCCTGGCTGTTGTCATTACGGCGCTGCGTCCCCCTCGCTCCCTGGGTGCCGCCGAGCGTCTCGGGTTGGTCGAGTTATTCCTGCTCGGGGTTGCCTGCCAATGTCTGCACATGCTCGAGGAGTTCCTGACCGGACTGCACCTCGTCTATCCCCCTTTATTCGGGCTGGCGCCCTTGTCGGGAGAGTTCTTCGTGACCTTCAACGTTGCCGCCATTGCCCTCTGGGTGCTCGCCGCCGCGGGAATTCTGCGGGGGATGAGCGCCGCCTATTTCCCCGTCTGGTTCCTGGCCTTAGCCTGCTGCCTGAACCTGGTCTTCCACCCGCTCTTGTCCCTCTATACAGGCGGCTATTTCCCCGGCCTCCTCACCTCTCCGCTGGTTGGCCTGATGGGTATCCTCATCACCAGGAGGCTGTTTCAGTTAACCGATCCAGCTCACGACAGGACGTTCGCCGAGCCATGAGGCCGACGCTTGCAGTCATCGCCGCTCTCATCGTCTTGAACCTGTTCGTGATCTTGGGCAGTCCTTACCGCGACGACTTCATCGGCACCCTTTTCCTCATCGTTCCCTTTACGCTCGTCGTCCTCCTGGCGGGGGCTCTTGTGGTCCGATTACTGGCCCGTGGCGGGAGGGAAACTGCGGGTCAAGAGGGCGCCGGCATTCTTCATCCCAAGGTGCTGGGGCTGCTGGCTGTGTTGGCGGTCTACGAATTCGCCGTTTCCATATTCCTGGCAGGAAATTTCCTGGTGGTGGAGTTTGCCTACTATTTGGGCCTCGTGGTGGGCGGAATCATGCTGGCCCGCTGGTGCCAGGCCCGCAGCTACGTCCCGCTTCTCACGGCAACGCTCGTCCTCCTGGCCGTTTCGGCGGTGAGCTCGGCTCTGTTTGTGGGCGATTCTCATGTCCGGTCGCTATACGGCCCCGAGCGCTACCTCTTCGCCCTCTGGAACCACGCCCAAAGAGTCAACATGCTGCCTCTGGACGCGGGAGTCATGTGGTTCTCCTGGAAGATCTCCCTTCAGCTTGCCGCATCCGCCACAGACGATACGAGGTGACAGCGAGATGAGAACGATGACAGTGCTTTTGATCCTCTTGGCAGCATTCTCCGGTGTTTTCGTCTTGGCCGACAGCGACGGCTACTTCTGCACTGGGAACGGTTATCTCGCCTATGAGATGCGCTGGGTCGGCGAGAAAAGCAGCCACATTCTCACCATCGTCCGCTTCGGAAAAGACATCGGAATCGAGCAGTTGGCCCCAGTCGAACTGGAGGAGTTCCAGACGCACGGAATGACATGCGGTCGGGACTTCATCAAGATCAGCGCCTGGTCAGATTCGTACTATGTGGACATCTCTGACATCGATAACCCGACCCTGGTGGCAGACGACCTTGCGCACGAGGTCACGTCGGCCGGACATCAAGGCAATCTGGGCCATGGGTCGGACGAATCCGTGCTCGACTTAAAGGCGGGCGACACCGGCGGTCGCTTCCAACTTGTAATACTTAAAGCATCTCACCCGTCACAACGAGGTATAGAGCACTTTACGGTGACCGAGTTGATTCAGCGGGACTCACGAGAAGAGATCTTGCGGAGGCACCGGCTCTTCACCGGGATCTTCCTGGAGACCATCGATTGAAGCGGGCGCGGCGCCATGGTCTAGACCATTCGAATCGGGACTGCGGGAACGAACAAGTGTCTGTCCAATAAGGACTTGGGTGCATAAGCTCCCTCCAGGGAGCTGAGATATTATCGGAAGGCAGGCGGCGCTGAAATGCACGCGGATGGAGGCAGCGGGTGAGCGAGAAAACGATCGCGGTATTCTTTTACGGGCTCTTCATGGACGAGTCGCTGCTGGCTTCGAAGGGAATCCGTCCGTCGAGTGCGGCCATCGGACACCTCGAGGGCTATGGAATTCGGATCGGCAGCCGCGCGACGTTGGTGCGGGAGCACGGAAACAGAGCTCATGGTGTGCTCATGATGCTGCAAGCCAAGGATGTGGAAGCGCTCTACTCTGATGAGAGCGTGGCCGACTATGTCTCAGAACCGGTTTCCGTCGTCCTCTCGGATGGATCTCCGGCATCCGCAATCTGTTACAACCTTCCCGAGCAAAAGCTGGAAGGTAAGAACGTCGACTATGCACGTTCGCTGCTGTCGCTGGCAGGTGAGCTGGGTCTGCCCGCTGATTACGTCGAGCAGATCAGAGCGCAGGCGACCTGAACAGAAGACCTCGTGGTCCTAATCGAACGGCGGGCAGCAGCGGCGGCCCCTAACGAATCGCTCCACCGGACGCCGGGCCCATCTGTCACGCGGCTTGCGGATTGGTTTCCAGGTCGAGCAAGGCTCGCCGCGATGGTATAGCCGGCGATGGGGTTGGTGGGTGGAAAGGATAGTCGGCGGGTGGGAGGCGCATCTCCGCTCGGTCCTTTGAGGCAGGTTGCTCTCTGGACTGATCCCGCGGGGGCCATTCGGGGAGACTAAAGTAGCCGGTTGGAAGGATAAGAAAAAAGGGGGCGGCGGCGGGTGCCGCCGCCCCTGGAGAACCGCCCGAGGCAGCTCCCCCCGTGGAGCGGGATAGGGCGGTTCAAGCGGCAGCTTCGGATCGGCCCTGGGCCTTGCCGCGGCGCGAGAAAGAGGGGACCAGCATGGGGACGCTGCGGCGGTAAGCCGCATAGTTGTCCCCGTGCTCCGCGATCAGGTCGCGTTCCTCCAACTGAATGGCCACCAGGATGTAGGCCGTCGTGGCCAAGGCGAACACCAGGTGGGCCAGGGTCATGTGGGGAGTGGCCCAGAAGGCGAACAGCCATCCCACATAGAGCGGGTGCCGCACCATCTTGTAAGGTCCGGGCATGGTGAAGCGCAGGCGGGTGTACTCTTTCTTGCGCAGATAGAGCCAGACCTGGCGCAGCCCGAAGAGGTCGAAGTGGTTGATCAAGAAGGTGCTGACCAGGACCAGCAGAAATCCGAAGGTGAACAGTCCGTAAAGGATGCCTTGTCCAACGGTGTCTTCGACCTGCCAGATGGTGATGCCCATGGGACGCCAGAAGTAGAACATGGCGATCATGGCCAGGCTGGAAAAGAGCACATAGGTGCTGCGTTCAGCCGGCTTGGGGATGTAGCGCGTGAGCACCTTCTTGAAGGCCGGACGCGCCATGACGCTGTGCTGCACGGCAAAGACGGTGAGCAGCGCCAGGTTGACCAGCAGGGCCGCGCCCAGCGAAGTCTCGGGAGCCGAGTCGATGGAGCGGGGCACCAGGATGTTGCCCACCCATCCGTAGGCGTAGCAAAAAGTTGCGAAGAAGATGGCGTAGCTGATGACGCCGTAGATAAAAACTGCGATGCGTTTCATAGTTCACTCCTAATTCCCGCCCCTGGAGGGCGATTTGCGGATCTCGCGGGTCCAAGGCCGGCAGAGCAGATCCGCCCAGTCTTCGACCAGCGAGGTCAAAAGAAACAGTCCGGCGGCGGGCACCGCCGCCAGGGGGGCTGCCGTCAAAGCCAGCAGGACGGCCAGCCACAGGTCGGCCGCCGCCGCCGTGCGGCAGCTTGAAGTCTGAAGGTCCGCCATTCCCGGAAGGCTCATCAAGAGCAGGCAGCCTGGCAGAACCAGAGCTAATCCGAAGGGCACCAGGAAGAGCAGCCCCACGTCTTGGGGCAATTGGTCGGTCAGTGCCTTGGCCGTGATGGCCACCAGGTGTCCAGTGCCCAGCACGGCGAACCAGAGCCCGAAGAAGAGGTGGAAACCCACTGCCGCTTTCATGCGCCAGGCCAAGCCCTTTCCGTAGCGGACGGTGAAGACCGTCAGGGCCGAAAAGGAGGCCGCCGACGCCATCAACAACCAGATCCACTTTTCCAGGATGATCTCCAACATGATCTTCCTCGTCAGCCGTGGCCTTGCGGGACGCGCCGACCATCAGCGCGCCCCGCACAGGGCAATGGGAGAAGCACCGAAGTGTTGTTTGCGCAGTCGCAGCGGGCTGTCACGATGGGCCCGCCGCGGCCGGCGCCGGTAGGGTGACGTTCGGTCACTCTTGCAGCGCGTCTTCTCGTCGCGCTACGCCCTTACATGCGAAGAAGGGTGGGAGGAGGGATCATCGGACGTGCGATTTGCGGTTTTCGAAGGGCGAAGTGCGCGAGGCGGGCGTCGGAAATGCCGCCCGCTAGGCCTGGAGCGGGTGGTCGGTCCTGTTGTTGAGGAGTCGCGTTGAGTCATTGCCTGGATCGCGCCTCCCACCAGGCGGCTAGCAATGGTGGCAGCAACCGTGGGAGCTATCCTTGCGGTCATCCGCACAAAGCCTCCCACCCGGCTAGGGAGATCGGCGTGCGGGTGCTCCTTTTCAGGCGGCTGGGCTTATTAGGGGAGGTAGAGGGCGGCCAGGCGCAGGGCTTCCGGGCGGCCGAAACGGGCGAAGGTGTTGGCCAGCATCACGACCACCACCTGCTCCTCGGGGTAGGCCAACAGGAAGGCGCGTCCGCCCATGATGGCGCCGCCGTGGTGGTAGATGGTGCGTCCCTGCTCGTCCTGGCCGATGCGCCATCCCAGTCCTACCCGGTAGTCGCGGTCGGCGGCATTGGGCTGAGGGGCGAAGACGGATTGCAGGGTTTCTGCCCTGAGGAAGCCGGGTTCGAGATGGGCGGCGGCAAAGGCCGCCAACTCGCTGCTGGACGAGAGCAACCCGCCCCCGGGCCACTTGTAGCTGCTGTCGTTGCAGGGAGCGTTGCCGACCTGACCGCTTTGAGGATGAATGACGTAAAAGTCGCTGCGGTTCTCGATGAGCGGAATGTTGCGGTCAGTGGTGCTGTGTTCCATCTTCAGGGGTGCGAAGACCTGCTCTGAAATCACCTCCAGAAACGGCTTCTGGGCAACCTTCTCCATCACGGCGCCCAGCAGCGTGTAGGCGAAGGTCGAGTATTGATATCCGCTGCCAGGTTCCAAAACCAGGTCGCTTTCGGCGAAAAGGGGCAGGGCATCTTGCAGGGTGTCCCAGCCTTGCAGGCGGAGTTGGCCGTCGGGTCCGGTGATGGGTCCGCAGCCTCGAGGATCTCCGGCTATGTAGTGGCGGATGCCGGAGGTGTGCGAAGCCAACTGACGCAGCGTGATGGGATGTCCCTTGTCGGGAAAGTGAACGAACTTCTGGGGCGTGTCGTCCCACTCGATGAGCCCTTGCTCTTGAAGGCGGGCCAGGGCCGCCACCGTGATCAGTTTGGAGAGCGACCCGATACGGAAGAGCGTGTGGGGAGTCGCCTTCACCTTCAGTTCCAGGTCGGCATAGCCCAGCCCCTGAGAGAAGACCGGCTCGCCCTGGCGGAGAACGGTGACCGCCAGGCCCGGCAGCCGGTTCTGCTGCAGGACTTCCCGGGCGATGGCCAGGGCCTCCTCTTCGGCTTCCTGGGCCGTCCAGGGAGGAGAGGCGGCCGCCATTCTGGAAAGCAGAACCAGGCTGAGCAAGAGGTAAGGGCGAAGAGTCTTCAGGGTAAACATGAGATCAGCTTAGCAGCGAATCCGAGCCATCGCTTGAGGTTGGCCTGAGGAAATCCTCATCCTTGTCTGAGGGGGTCGGCCTGGGCCTTGAGGTTACAATGGAAGGAATGCAGAGGGGCGGCACAGAGGTTTCGAGTTATCGTCTTGGGGAATGGGACGTGTTCCCTTCCTTGAACCGCATCGTCGGCGAGCGCGGAGAGCGCCTGCTCGAACCCAAGGTGATGCGTGTTTTGCAGGAGCTGGCCCGGCAGGCTCCCGAGGTGGTTTCGCGGCGGGCCCTGATGGATCGGGTATGGCCTCACGAGCACGTCACCGAGCATGTGCTCTCGCGCTGCATCTCGGAGTTGCGCAAGGCGCTGGCCGACGAGGCCCGTTCTCCCCGCTACGTAGAGACGATCCGCAAGGGCGGGTACCGCTTGCTATGCGTTCCCCGCCAAGCCGAGGAGCACAAAGTGCCTTCGCCCGGCCTTGCCTGCGGCACCAGGAGCAGGTACGCCGGCCATTTGCTCTGGCTGGCCCTGATCGTCCCCGTTTTGGCGGTGGCCTTGAGCTTCTTCTTCTCCTGGGACCCGCCGCGGGCAGACGGATTGCGGCGCGGCATTCCTCTGACGGCCTATCCCGGATCGGAACTGGACCCGGCGCTCTCGCCCGACGGCGACTTGCTGGCTTTCTCCTGGGACGGACCCGGCGGCGACAATTTCGATATCTACCTGCAACGGGTAGGGGAATCGTCGCCGCGTCGGCTCACCGACCATGCGGGCGAAGACAAGAACCCGTTGTTCTTGAACGACGGCAGAATCGCCTTTGTGCGCTCGGCAGCGGGCGAGGAAGGGATCTACGCCGTCGATTTTGAAGGTGAGGGCGGCGCCGGGCCGGGGAAGGTATCGGAGACCCTTCTGACCCGTTGCAATACGGGCGACATTCCCGATCTGGCCTTGTCGTCGGATGGCCGCTACCTTTACTTCTCCGACCTGCCCGCCCATGGGCGTCCGCCCTCGGCCGTCTATCGGCTTGATTTGCAAAGCGGGCAGCGGCAGCCCGTGACCCGTCCCCCGGAATACGCTTTCGGCGACCGCGACCTGGCGCTTTCCAACGATGGGAAGCAGTTGGCTTTCGCCCGGGCTGAGGTAGCCGGGGTGGAAGAGCTCTTCGTCACCGACCTGGTCTCCGGCCGCACCCGCCAATTGACTTTCGAGAGCGAGTCCATCATGGGACTCTCCTGGACCCCCGACGACGGCCGGATTCTCTTCGCCAGCAGCCGCGATTTCGTCAATTTGTTGTGGAGCGTCCCAGCCGACGCTTCCGGGAAGGCCAGCGCCCGCAGCGACTTGGGCGGACAACTGCACGATCCTTACCTGTCGCCGGCCTCACGCCGTCTGGTCTTCGAGTACAAGGAGTTTCAGAGCAATATCTGGTCGGCGCAAGTGCAGGCGACAGGAACGGTGCGTTTTAAGGAAACGCTGGCCCCATCAACTCGCTGGGACCTTGCCGCGGCGGCAGCATCCGACGGCAGGGTGGCGTTTGCCTCAACGCGTTCGGGGTATCCGGCCTTATGGACCTACAGTCCTGTCTCGGGGCGGACGCAGCGGCTGACCGACCCCTCGGTGCTTCCGGGACGACCGTCCTGGAGTCCTGATGGAGAGCGGTTGGTCTTCTCCGACCGCTCCACGGGCCAGGCGGAGCTGTTGCAGGTCTCTTCCGCGGGAGGCGTCCCCGTGCGCCTCACCGACAGTCCCCACAACGAAATCGCGCCGTCCTATTCCAGCGACGGGCGGCGCATCTACTTCGGATCGGACCAGGGCGGCCAGTGGCAACTGCGGGTGATTGACCGCCAGCGGAGAGAGGATGGCGCGGTGGCGGCTTCGGGCGGAGCCATCCGGGGAATCGAGTCGCCCGACGGCAAGTTTCTCTACTTTGCCCGCCACAGCCGTCCGGGATTGTGGCGCAAGCCGTTGCCCGAGGGCCCCGAAACCCTGCTTACCGCCGGCCCCGCCGCGGGAGCCTGGATGGAATGGACCCTTGGGCCTGGAGTCCTCTACTACCTGGAGCACACGCCGACCGGCTCTTACCTGCACAGCCATAGGCTGGGTGACGGTGCCCAGCGCGTGGCCATTCCCGGGCGGCTCTACCAGGGAGGCGGCATGGCACTTACGCCGGCGGGCGACTTTCTTCTCACCCGCTTGGACCGCAGTGAGAGCGACATTCTCATGGCCGAGTGGCGGTGAGGCCCTGCCACTACTAAGAACATCCTGCCGCTCTAAGGTTCTGCCTTTCGGCGGGATTCGATGTAGGCGTCGATCTGCTTTTCCAGCACCGGGAGAGGGATGGAGCCGTTGAGCAGGATGGCGTCGTGGAAGGTCCGCAGATCGAACCGCTCTCCCAGCTCGGCCTCGGCCTTTCGCCTCACTTCCTTGATCTTGAGTTCGCCGATCTTGTAGGCCAAGGCCTGGCCGGGCCAGGAAATGTAGCGGTCGGTTTCGGTGCCGATCTCGTGCAGCGAGAGGGCGGTGTTGGAGGCCAGGTAGTCGAGAGCCTGCTGGCGCGTCCAACCCATGGCGTGCAGTCCGGTGTCGACCACCAGGCGGCAGGCCCGCCACATCTCGTAGGTAAGGCGTCCGAAGTTGCTGTAGGGATCGGTGTAGAAACCGGCTTCCAGTCCCAACCATTCGCTGTAAAGTCCCCAGCCCTCGCCGAAGGCTGAAAAACCTCCGAAGCGGCGGAAGTTGGGCAGGTCTTCGAGTTCCTGGCGCAAGGCGTTCTGGAGGTGGTGTCCGGGCACGGCCTCGTGCAGGGTGAGGGCCTCCAGGGTGTAGAGGGTGCGGCTGTCCAGGGCGTAGGTGTTGACCCAGTAATATCCCGGACGCGTGCTGCCGACGGGGGCGCCTACATAGCGTCCGGCGGTGTACTTGGGGGCGATCTCCTCGGGGACCGGCGCCACGCCGTAGGGCAGGCGGGGAAGGGTCTTGAAGAGCCTGGGGAGCTGGGCGTCCATGCGTTTGGCGATGTAGCTGGCCTCTTTGAGCAGTTCTTCGGCCGTCTCGGGGTAGAAGCGGGGATCGGTCCGCAGGAAGGCGAGAAATTCGGCGAAGTCGCCTTCGAATCCCACATCCCCGATGATCTGTTCCATCTCGGAGCGGATGCGCGCCACTTCATCCAGCCCGGTCTGGTGGATCTCCTCCGCGCTCAGGTCGAGGGTGGTGAAGCGGCGGATGAGGAAGGCGTAGTACTCTTCGCCATCGGGCAACTCCGAGGCCCCGAGGGTATCGCGCGCTCCTGGACGATACTCGTTGAGGAAGAAATCGAGAAAGCTGGCATAGGCCGGCACCACCGCCTCCCGGATGGCCGCCTTCCCTTGCTCTTCCAATTCCGCTCTCTGGTCTTCGCCCACGGCCGTGGGAAAGTCGCGGAAAGGCTTGAAAAAGACGCTTTCGGCGGGGTCGTCCACCACGTGGGACTCGATGGACAGCTCGTATCCGTCCAGTACCGCCCGCGGTTGGGTGAAGCCGATGGAGAGGCCTTGGCGCATCAGTTCGATGTGCTGATCCATGTACTCGGGAAAGGCGCGCAGACGGGCGATGTAGTTGCGGTAGTCGTCGCCGTTGTTGAGCGGCACGCGGTCGGGCAGGCGGGCGAATCCGATGTGAAAGCCGCTGTCGGCGTTGACGGGGATGAGATAGTCCTTGAAGCGGACGCTTTCGATGCGGTTTTCGGTCTGCTGGCGGAAGATGTCGTAGTGGATCTGGTCCTGGGCCGAGAGCGCGGCGCGGTCGATGGCGTCGAGCCGCTCCAGGATCCCCGTCCAGTACTCGGCGCGGCGCTCTTCGGCCTCAGCCGAGGCGTTCGGCAAGCGGTCATCGTAGCGGTGATTGCCGGTGGAAGTGGCGAAGAGCGGATTCTCCTTCATCTGAAAATCCCAGGTTTCGTCGAAAATGGCGTGCAATTCTCGGCCAGGATCCTCGGGAGCCCCGCCACAGGCGGCCATCGCAACCATGAATGCCGATAAAACAAGAATCCGCTTCATCATCCTCTACCCCTTCTGTTGCTTGGTGGCCTAGTGCAGCGCGTCAAGGTTTTGAGCCTGCCGGTCCGTTATCTCACACTTTCAGCGTTCGGCCCTCGGCCGTTCTTGAACCCAGGGTGGCGCCGCCGTCTCGCGTGCGCTCGCCGGGGCTGACCCTGGGCTGGCGAATCGCCCGCCTTCAGCGAGCCCGGATTTGACTTTTAACACAGTCGCTGGGCTGGCCAATCTCTCCCTTTCAGGGACCGGAAAGGGAAACCCGGGCTCAGAATTTGTGGCCGGCAGCACTAGTCGTACCGTGCCGATCATGATGGCCTACCGCTCTCCCGGGCGCAACCTGTTCAAGTTATGAGTGCGAAAGGCCATTGCAATTTGGTCCCGGCACGTTTACAATAATTCATTATTTAACAATTCGACTTGCTGGAGATGAGTTATGAAACCTATTTGCCGGATCGCGGTTGTCGCTTTGGGCCTGATTCTGGTCGTTGCCGCATTATGGGTGGCTCTTGAACCGATCGGGGCTGAAGCCAGTTCCTGCTGTATCGACCAATGCCGTCGCGACCGTGACTGCGACTCTGTCTGCGGCGCCAAGGGAGCGGGTGTTTGCATCATGGTGAATTCCTGCTGCCGGGGCTGTGCCTGCCTTTTCTGAAACCGCATAAACATCGATTGGAGATCCGATGAAAAACTCCATCCGTTTACTGATTGTGGGGGCTTTGGCCCTCTTGATGCTGGTGGGAATGGGAGTGGCGCTCGGACCCGGGACCGCTCAGGCCTGTTGCCTGGACGAGTGCGTCACCGCCTTTGACTGCATCCCCAAGTGCGGTCTCAACGGCCAACCGGCGTGTGTGATGAACAACCCCTGCTGTACCGAGTGCGTCTGTCTGGCCGAATCGTAGGGCC
>DATIPQ010000151.1 GCA_035471785.1 Acidobacteriota bacterium | reverse complement strand
CCCCACCGTCAGGTAGCCCTCGTGCCCGTTGATCGAGAACTTGTGGGTCAGCGCCTGGCGCTCGTCGGGCAGCTTGCGCCGCCGCACCCCGCGATCGGGGTCCGTGGCCGTCTTGGCCTTGTCGCGGCGCGTCGACAGCGGCTGGCTGCGCTTGCAGTTGTCGCGGTAGATCGCCACCGCCTTGAGACCGAGGCGCCACCCCTCGATGTACGCCTCCGTGATCTCTTCGACCGAGGACTCCTCGGGCATGTTGATCGTCTTCGAGATCGCGCCCGAGATGAACGGCTGCACCGCGGCCAGCATCTTGAGGTGGCCCATGTGGTGGATCGAGCGCGAGCCGTTGGCCGGCTTGAAGGCGCAGTCGAACACCGCCAGGTGCTCGTCCGCCAGGTGCGGCGCGCCCTCGATGGTGTCGTGCTCGTCGATGTACTCGACGATCGCATGCACCTCGTCCTTGGCGTAGCCCAGCCGCTTCAGCGCCACCGGCACGGTGTGGTTGACGATCTTGATCATGCCGCCGCCGACCAGCTTCTTGTACTTGACGAGAGCGATGTCCGGCTCCACGCCGGTGGTGTCGCAGTCCATCATGAAGGCGATGGTGCCGGTGGGCGCCAGCAGCGTGACTTGAGCGTTGCGATAGCCGTGCTCCTTGCCGATCTCGATGGCCTCGTCCCAGGACTCCATGGCGGCGTGGAGCAGGTTCATGGGAACCCGCGCCGAATTGATGCTGGAAAGGGCCTCGCGGTGCTTGCGGATCACGCGCATCATGGGCACCCGGTTGGTCTCGTAGCCCTCGAAGGCGCCCAGGGCCGAAGCGATCTCGGCACTGGTGCGGTAGGCTTGGCCCGTCATCAGCGCCGTGATGGAGGCGGCCAACTGACGTCCCTTTTCGCTGTCGTAGGGCAGTCCGGATGCCATCAGCAGGGCGCCCAGGTTGGCGTAGCCCAAGCCCAGGGTGCGGTACTCGTGGCTGATGCGGGTGATCTCCGGAGTCGGGTAGCGGGAGTTGTCGACGATGATCTCCTGAGCCGTGATGAGAGTGCGCACGGCGGCCCTGAAGGACTCGATGTCGAAACCGTCGTCCTCGTCGATGAACTTCATCAGGTTGAGGGAGGCCAGATTGCAGGCCGAGTTGTCGAGAAAGACGTACTCCGAGCAGGGATTGCAGGCGTTGATGGGAGCCGTGTTGGGGCAGGTGTGCCAGTCGTTGATGGTGCTGCTGTACTGCAATCCGGGGTCGCCGCAGATCCAGGTGGCTTCGGCAATCCAGCGCATCATGTCGCGGGCCTTGTAGGTTCCCGCCACCTTCTTCTCGACCCTCTCGATGGTGTTCCAGTCCTCGTCGTTCTCGTAGGCCTCCATAAAGTCGTCGGTGACGCTCACCGAGTTGTTGGCGTTCTGGAACTGGACGCTGCGGTAGGCTTCGCCGTCGATGCTGTCGTCGTAGCCCAGCTCGATCAGCTTCTGGGCTTTCTTCTCCTCCTCGGCCTTGCAGAGGATGTATTCCTTGATGTCGGGATGGTCGGCGTTGAGGATCACCATCTTGGCGGCCCGCCGGGTGGCGCCCCCGCTCTTGATGGCCCCGGCGAAACTGTCGTATCCCCGCATGAAGGAAACCGGACCGGAGGCGAATCCTCCCACCGCCAGCTTCTCGTGAGAGCCGCGGATGTTGGAGAGGTTGACGCCGGAACCCGATCCGCCCTTGAAGATGACGGCTTCCGTCCGAGCCAGCGACATGATCGAGTCCATCGAGTCGTCGACCGAATTGATGAAGCAGGCCGAGCATTGCGGATGTTCCTTGACCCCCACGTTGAATTGCACCGGCGAATTGAAGGCCGCTTTCTGGTAGAGCAGCAGATGGGTGAGTTCGTGGTTGAAGACCTCGGCGTCTTGCTCCGAGGCGAAGTAGCCGTCTTTCCTGCCCCATCCGGTGATGGTGTTGACGATGCGGCCGATGAGCTGCTTGATCGAGTGCTCGCGGTTGGACGAGCCGAGATGCCCCCGGAAGTACTTGCTGGCTACGATGTCCGTCGCACGCTGCGACCAGAACTTGGGGAACTCCAGGTCGTCCTGGCGAAAGGTGACTTTTCCAGTCTTCCAATCCTTGATCTCAGCCGTGCGCTTGTCCCATTCCACCGTATCGAAGGGATGCCTGCCGTCGCGGCTGAAATAGCGCTCGAAAACGAGGCCCTTGCCTTGCGTCTGTGTTTGCTTCTCGTTAGCCACTTTGCCTGCTTCTCTTGCCACGGCTACCTCCCCGGATTTCGAGACAGCACAGCCTGTCGAGGCGCACTTCTCTGCGAGTTATTCGATTGTTCTTCCCTCGATTAAAGGGAAGGCAATTCTAGGAAAGTAGTCTGACAAAAAGCCCTCTATATTGTTGCTCGACCTCACTAGACTACAATATCTAGTGGCTTTGTGGAACGCTATAAGCGAGGCGGAGCAGGGGTTTTAAGCCAGGAGTCCCTGGCCGATTTTTTTTCTGCGGTCATCCTCTCGGGCCGAAAATCGCGGTTCCTACGCGGACCAACGAGGAGCCCTCTTGGATGGCCACTTCGAAGTCGTGACTCATTCCCATCGACAATCCCTTCAACTCCACGCCGGTTTCATCTTCAAGACTGTCCCTCAACTCCCGCAACTGACGGAAATAGGGCCGCACGGCCTCAGGATCCTCGAGATAGGGAGGAATCGCCATCAGCCCTACCACCTGCAATGCGGGCTTTTCCGCCGCCTCTTTCACCAACCCGGCCGCGTCCTCGGGGGCGCAGCCGAATTTTTGCTCTTCTCCACCAATATTACACTGTATGTAGATTGAAATCAACCGGCCCTGTTCCTCGGCTTCGCGGCTGATTTTGCGCAGGATCTTGGGGCGTCCCACGGTCTGGATGACGTCGAAGATGCGCACCGCCCGCTTCACCTTGTTGCTTTGCAAGGGGCCGATCAAATGCCACTCCAGATCTTGGCCCGTCAGCAGCGGGATCTTTTCTTCTCCTTCTTGGACGCGGTTTTCGCCGAAGGCCTTCTGACCTGCCCCGGCGGCTTCTGCTACGATGTCCGCCGAGAAGGTCTTGGAAACCGCCAGCAGTTGGATGCCGGCGGGGTCCCGTGAGGCGTCCTGGGCGGCGTTTTCGATCCGTCGATGCACCTGCTCGAGATTGCTGCTGATGTCACGGCTCATGTCCCTTCTAATTTGGCTCTCTTGAGCCTATGAGCGCAAGTCGACAAGGCCTGAAGACGTCTATGCAAGGATTTTTCATTACATTAGAGGGCACCGAAGGCTGCGGCAAGAGCGTACAGGCCCAAATGCTGGCAGGCGAAATGAAAAGGCGCGGGATTCCTCACCTGGCCACCCACCAGCCGGGCGGGACCGCCTTCGGCAAGCAGGTGCGGGAGATCCTGCTCCACCGCGAGGGACCGGCCCGGCAGCCCATGTCGGAGTTGCTGCTCTACCTGGCTGACCGCTACCAGAACCTCAAGGAGGTCATCGAGCCGGCCCTGCAGCGCGGACTCCACGTCGTCTGTGACCGTTATCAGGACGCCACCATGGCCTATCAGGCTCATGCCCGGGGCATCGGCTTCAGGCGCGTGCAGCGCCTGGCCGAGATCCTGCAACTGCGCCAACCCGACCTGACGCTGGTTCTGGAAATCGACATCGAGGAGGGCCTGCGCCGCGCTCAAAAGCGCCAACTGGGCACCAAAGAAGAAGATTTCAGCCGTTTCGAGGAAGAAGACCTGGCCTTTCACCACAAGGTGCTGCAAGGCTACCGCCGGCTGCAAGCGGAGGAGCCCGACCGGGTACGTTTCCTGGACGCTTCAGGCAGCCCCGAGGAGGTTTTCGGGCGAGTTTGGAGGCAGGTCGAGCTGCTTGGAGTGACCGCCCGCGCCAGGCCGCAAGCGGAGGAGAAGGCATGAAGCGTCTGGCCGAACTGATCGGCAACGAGAAGACCGTCGAACTGCTTCGCGAGATGGACGAACTGCCCCAATCCTCCATCTTCGCGGGTCCGGAGGGCGTAGGGAAGAAGACCTGCGCCCTGATGCTGGCCGCCCTGGCCAATTGCCGCCGGCCGGTGCAAGCAGATCTGTGCGGGCGCTGTCCCTCCTGCATCAAGGCCGCTTCCGGCAATCATCCCGACATCCAGCTCTTCCGGCCCGAGGGCGCCAACATCAAGATCGAGACGATGCGCGAAATGAGCCGCGAGGTCCACTATCGCCCCTACGAGGGACGCCTGCGCTTCTTTCTCATCGATCAAGCCGACAGGCTCACCGATTCCGCTGCCAATTCCATTCTCAAGACCCTGGAGGAGCCTCCCTCCACCTCGCGACTGATTCTGATCACGGCCCATCCTCAAAAGCTGTTGGTCACCATCCGCTCCCGCTGCCAGACCTTTTCTTTTCAGCCCCTTTCCCGCGAGGAGATCGTGGACTGGCTCAAGCGCACCGAGGCTCCGGGAGATCCCGTTCAACGGGCCGCCTTCGCCGAAGGAAGCATCGGGACCGCCCTCGAGCTGGACCAGGAGCGCATGGCGAAAGACCGCGAACTGATGATTGGACTGCTGGAGCGGTGGACGGCGGAGCAGTCGTTCGCGCGCCTCTTCTTCCAGTGCGAGGACAAAGCCTTGCAGCCTCATCTGAAGAAAAGAGAACGGGTAACCGAGTTGTTGGACCGCCTGCAATCACTGGGAGAGGATCTTTACTTCCTCAAGATCATGACGCCCCGCAGAGTGGTCAACCAGGACATCGCCGGGCGGCTGGAAGCGGTGTCTGAACGGGTCGCACTCGACTGGATCAGCGGATTTCTTTACCATATAGCCGAGGCTCGACAGGAAGTCGAGCAGTACGTGAACCCCCTGATGTGCTTCGAAACGCTGTGGCTCAAGTGCCCCGTCAGGGCCGGTCAGGCCGCACTTTCAGGCACCCGTTGAAGACCATGCTGCAAATCGTCAGCGTCAAATATGGAGCGCCCAAGATCCACTCGGACTTCGTGGCCAGCGACGTGCCGCTGCGCTTGGGGGATCGCTGCGTCGTGACCACCGACCGGGGGGTCGAGCTGGGTATGGTGGTTGAAACCGACAGCGCCGAAAACCGCTCCATGCGAAGCGACATGCGCCACCGCAAGGTGCTGCGCCGGGCCACCGAGCGCGATCTCTACCTTTACGAGAAGAAGAACGACCGGGAGACTTCGGCCTTTGCTCTCTGCCGCCGCCGGATCGCCGTCCGCAAGCTGCCTATGAAGCTTTCCCGCGTGGAGTACATCTTCGACGGCAGCCGCGTCATCTTCTACTTTACGGCTGACGGACGCATCGATTTCCGCGAGCTGGTCAAGGACCTCGCCCGCGAGCTGCGCACCCGCATCGAGATGCGTCAGATCGGGGCCCGCGACGAAGCCAAGCTCTTAGGCGGGATGGGATGTTGCGGCACGGGCGAGAACTGTTCCTCGATGTTCCTCAAAGAGCTCAAGTCGGTAAGCGTGAAAACGGCCAAGGCTCAGGACCTGACCATCAATCCGGGCCGGCTCTCGGGCATGTGCGGACGCCTCAAGTGCTGCCTCAATTTCGAATCGGAAATGGTCAAACAAGCCAAGCAAAGAAGACGGGGCTGAGCGCTAACCCTCCGACTTCCTCTTCTGCTTCTCCCGCAACTCTTCCGCCCAGGATTGGAATTTGGGCACCAGGTCGTGGTCCGGGTTGGTGGCCTGGAAAAGCTCGCAGGCGTCAATGGCCTCCTGCCAGGATTCCATCTCGCTGAAGGATTCCACCAGCTTCTCGTAGGGCTCCGGCCAGGTGGGCAAATAGCGGATAGCCTCGCGGAAGCGGCTGGCCGCGGCCTTGTAATTCTTGCGCTTGAAGTAGAATTGGCCGATCTTGAGCGATTCCTGGGCCTGGTTGGGATCGGGCAGGATCTCTTCTTCTACCTGCTCTTTGGGCTGGTCGGCGCGGATCAGAACAGGCTTTTCGCGAGGCCGCTGCTGGGCGGCCAGGGCCGTTGTCAAGAGCGCTAGAATGACGAGGCGTATAATGCTATTCATGAAAACCCTTACCAGTCTACGGCAACTTTTTGCCCTTGTCAAAAGCTGGGCCGGAGTGTTACGCTTGGTTCAGTTTGGAAGGGCTCTCTTATACCAGTCGTCTCCATTCAATTCATTCGTCGAGACCACAGGACTTATTGGACCGGAGATTTTTGATCCGGGATTTTCAGGTTATAGATATGGCTAATCGGAAGTTAATTCGGCCTTCTTTGTCTGAGCTGCGTGATCAGACGACGGCCAAGTACGCCAACGCGCAACGCAAGAGGGTTCCACCCAAGCAGACCAACGCCGAGCAATATTACTACCTCAAGCAGATGACGGCCAAGACCCCCATGGTCGTCAAGCTGATAGACGGCGAGGAACTACGCGGGGTCATCGAGTGGTATGACGAGGATTGCATCAAGGTCAACCGCGAGGGCGACCCCAATCTGTTGGTTCCCAAACACGCCGTCAAGTACATGTACAAGGAGAACGAGGAAAACGATGGCGACGCTCAACCGGACTATGATCCCAGCGAGCGTGCCATCTGACGCCGTTTCCGTGACGCGCCGTCCATGAGCGAGCCGGTTACCGTCGCCTTTTCGATGGGAGATCCTCACGGCATCGGGCCCGAGGTCCTGCTTCGGGCCTTGGCCGCTGCCCGCTCCCAATTCCCCGAGATGCATCCCGTCGTCTTCGGGGACTCCGATTATTTGCGGGGCTTGGAAGAGGACCTCTCCATCGGGGCGGACTTGAGCCGCATCCAGATCATCCCTTGCGGACGTTACCCCTATCCGCCCCGATGGGGCAGCCTGGAAGCAGCGGCGGGCCGTTTCGCCCTGGCCAGCCTGCACGCGGCTCTGCGCTATTGCCGGCGTGAGCAGTTGGAAGTGCTGGTCACGGCTCCTTTGCACAAAGAAGCGGCCCGCCTGTCCGACCCTTCCTTCTCGGCTGGACAGACCGAGTTGGTGGGTTCTTATTTTCCAGGCAGCCGCCCCGTGATGGCCTTTTTCTCGGGGCAGATGAAGGTGGTGCTGGCCACGGCGCACATCCCCCTGCGCGAGGTCGCCCAACAGCTTTCGGTCCCCGAGATCGTGCGCCGCGGCGAGCTCTTTTACCGGGCTCTGGAACGACTCGGCGACAACCCGCGCCTGGCCGTCTGCGGACTCAATCCCCATGCTTCTGAAGGAGGCCTCTTCGGCGACGAGGAGGCCAGGATCGTCACGCCGGCGGTAGAAGAGCTGTCGCGCCGCCTCGGCCCAGAAGCCGTCAGCGGACCTTTTCCTCCTGATACCATCTTCCGTGAAGTGCTGGCGGGAGAGTTCCAGGGAGCCCTGGCCCTCTATCATGATCAGGGGCTGATTCCGCTGAAGTTGGTGGCCTTCGAGAGCGCCGTCAACGTCTCCTTGGGTTTGCCCATCGTCCGCACTTCGCCAGATCACGGCACGGCCTTCCCCATCGCCGGCCAGGGACGGGCCGACGGCCGCAGCATGCTGGAAGCCGTGCGTTGGGGATTGCGTCTGCGGGGAACATCGCAGCCGTGAGATCCGTACGGGTTAGGCGAGAGGAGAATGGATGACTACGGCGACGGTACCACGCAAAGCGGAGATTGGCGACTGGATGGGGCGGGCTTGGGACTGGCTGGCCGACGATTTCCTCAATTTCCTGCTGGTGGGTTTCTTCGCCGCTCTCCTGCTGGGAGTCAGTTCCGGTCTCTTGGCGGGTCCGGTGCTCAACGGACTGGCCCTGACCAGTCTCTCCAAGGGCCGTAAGGAAAGCGTCCAGCTCAGCCGTTTCTTCGACGGATTCCGCTTTCCCGACATCGTCTGGGCCTTGGTGGCCTCTCTGGTTATCTTCCTGCTGGTCATGGTGGGACTCGTCTTTTTGATCGTACCGGGAATGGTGATCGGGGCCATGTACTCGCTCACCTTCCACTACATCGTGGACGAGAAGCGCGATTTTTGGGACGCCATGGAAGCCAGCCGGCGCTTCATCGCTCAGGACTACTTCGGCTGGACGGCCTTTGCCGCTCTGCTGGCGGGAATCAACCTGATCGGACTTTCGGTGGCC
This sequence comes from Acidobacteriota bacterium, assembly GCA_035471785.1. Classification (NCBI taxonomy): domain Bacteria; kingdom Pseudomonadati; phylum Acidobacteriota; species Acidobacteriota bacterium. The sequence continues at coordinate 12,642 of DATIPQ010000151.1, read as the reverse complement.
GGAATAGGCACCATCTTCACTCTGCCTTACTCGGCGCTGGCCGTCACCGCCGCCTATCTCTCCCAGGAAGGCGAGGCTCTGCCGCCGCCGCCGCCCAGCCCTTCCTCCGGCCAACAGCCGCCGCCGCCGCCCGACAGTTCTCCGATCGTGATCGATTGACGGTCGGTCTCACCCGGCCGCGGTTGAGTCGACGGGGTAGAGGCTGACGAATTCCACCAGTATCCGGGTGCCGAAGCCGGTTGCGCCTTTAAGAGGCGCCGACTTGTCGTAGGAATCGACCCCCGCCATATCGATGTGGGCCCAGGGAAGGTCGCCCACGAACTCCTCCAGGAACTTGGCGGCCGTTACGGCTCCTCCCCATCGTCCCCCCACGTTCTTTATGTCGGCGATATCGCTTTCCAGCAGCTTGCGGTACCCCTTGTCCAGGGGAAGCCTCCAAAGCAGTTCGCTGGAGCGGCGGGCGGCTTCCCGCAGGTTTCCGTAGACTCCCTCATGGTTGGCGAAGACGCCGGCTCTGATGTGGGCCAGTGCCACCACGCAGGCTCCTGTCAAGGTGGCGATGTCGACGATGGCCGCCGGCTTGTAGCGGTGAGCGTAGGTGAGGGCATCGGCCAGAATCAGGCGTCCCTCGGCATCGGTGTTGAGCACCTCGATGGTCTTGCCGCTGAGGGAGCGCACGATATCGCCCGGCCGCTGGGCCCGTCCGCTGACCATGTTTTCTACCGTGGGGATGAGTCCGATGACGTTCTTTTTCACCCCCAGCCGCGCCACTGCCTGCATGGCCGCCAGCACGGCGCAGGCTCCCGACTTGTCGACTTTCATGTCTTCCATGGCCGAGGGCGGTTTGAGGGAGTATCCTCCGCTGTCGAAGGTCACGCCTTTGCCCACCAGCACGATGGGTGCGTCGCCATCGCCCCCGCCGTGATGCTTGAGAATGATGAAGCGGGCCGGTTCGTCGCTTCCCCGGGCCACCGCCAAGGCGGCCTGCATCCCTTCCTTCTCCATCTCGGGCTCGCCCAGGACCTCGATGGACAAGCCGTATTTCTCGGCCGTCGTGCGGGCCTCCTCAGCCAACTTGGGAGGATTGATGCGGTTGCCCGGCTGGTTGACCAGATAGCGGGCATAGTTGGTGCATTCGGCCAGAATCCTGCCCCTCTGCAGCATCTCTTCGATTTGCTCCCGTTGCTCGGCTTGGGGCGTGACGAAAAGGATCTCTTCGAGGAAGTTCTTGCTGCGTTCGCTGGTCTTGAAATCGTCTCCGCTGTAGGTGGCCAGAAGCACGCCCTCCACGGCGGCTTGGGCGGCCACAGGAGCGTCAACCCGGCTGCGGCGGTAGAAGGCGACCCGCTTCAGGTTGTAGCTCTTGACCGTGTTGGCTGCCACCATGGCCACTTGCCGGATGGTATCCAGATCGTACTTGTCCTGCTCTCCCCCGCCTACCAGGATCAGCCGCCGCATGGAAAGCCCGGCGGGACGGTAAATGACCGTGCAATCCCCTGTCTTGCCCTTCCACTCCTCATTGTCGCGGACTTCCTTGAGAAGCCCGTCCAAACGGGCGTCGATTTCGCTCAGGACACCGCTGGCGTAGTCGTCGTCTTGAAAAACCGGCAGGATCATCGCATCGCACTCGACCTTGTCCCAAGTGGTCTGCACTAATTCGATCTTCATGGTCTACCTTCTTTTGAGCTCCGCTTCGATCTCGCGTTCCAGGGTCTTGCGGCGAGCCGTTTCGCGCTTGTCATGCAGCTTCTTCCCGCGTCCCACCGCCAGATCCAACTTGGCCTTGCCGTTGGAGAGATAAAGCGCCAGCGGTATCAAGGTGAGGCCCTTTTGCTCGACTTTGCCGACCAACTGGTGGATCTCCCGCCGGTGCAGCAACAACTTGCGGGACCGTATAGGGTCGTGGTTGTGAATGTTGCCGTGGGAGTAGGGGCTGATATGGCAGCCTTCCAGCCAGACCTCTCCATTATGAATGCGGGCAAAACTCTCCTTGAGGTTCACGCGGCCCTCGCGGATCGACTTGATCTCGGTTCCCTGCAGCACCAAGCCGGCTTCCAGGGTCTCCAGGATATCGTATTCGAATAGAGCTTTCTTGTTTTTGACGATCAGCTTGCGGCTCACGTCTTCTCCCCTAAGTAGGCTCGCAGTGCCTTTTTCCAGGACCGAAGGGGTTCCCAGCCCAGGCGGCGCAGCCCGGCATTGTCGAGCACCGAGTAAGGCGGGCGGTCGACCCGCTGCCGGCCCTCGCCGGGAGGGTACTTTCGCTCGAACTCCTCGGTGGTGACGGCAGTTACGGTGGTTTCCAGGCCTTTGCAGGCAACGATTTCGCGAACCATTTCATAGCGGCTGCAGTGGCCGCTGTTGGTGACATGATAGGTGCCGAGGCAACCTTCTTCGACAAGCCGCAAGATCATGTGGGCCAAGTCCTCAGTCCAAGTCGGCGAGCCGCGTTGGTCGGCGACGACGTCGATTTGAGGCTTTCTCTGAGCAAGCGCCAGCATTGTATCAACAAAATGCTTGCCGCCGGCTCCGTAGAGCCAACTGGTGCGGACGATCAAGTGACGGGGGCAGTATTGGCGGATCAACTCCTCTCCCGCCCACTTGCTCTCGCCATACACGTTGATGGGGTTGGGGGTGTCATCCTCGCGGTAGGCTCGTCCCGCCTCTCCGTCGAAGACGTAGTCGGTGCTGACCGAAAGGAGGCGGCAGCCGGCGGCATTACAGGCCACCGCCAGATTGCGGCACCCTTCCGCGTTGGCGGCAAAGGCCTGCTCGCGCTCCCTTTCGGCTTGGTTGACGGCCGTGTAGGCCGCCGCGTTGAGCAGCCAGTCGAACCCGCCCGCCCTCACGTCTGACTGGACGGCTTCGGCGTCCTCGATGTCCAACTGGCTGTGCCTCCAGCAGGTCAGGTCGTGGAGCCTGAAAGCCCCTTGCAAAGCTTGGCCCAGCATGCCTCCCGCGCCGGTTATGGCCACCTTCATGCCTTATCTCCTCACGGCCTGGGCGGCCTCGCATTCATTCCAGCGCGGAAAGGGTCTGGTCACGCTCTTCGTACATCCGCTTGTAGTAGTTCTGGTATTCGCCGCTGCGGACCTGATCTACCCAATCCCGGTGGCTGCTATACCAGGCCACGGTCTGCCGCAACCCTTCCTCGAAGTCAATTCGGGGACGCCAGCCCAGGCTCTTTCGCGTGAAGCCGGCGTCGATGGCATAGCGGCGGTCGTGGCCTGGGCGGTCCTTGACGAACTTAATCAGGGATTCGGGCTTGCCCACCTCGGTCAGTATGCGCTTGACGATGTCGATGTTCTTCTCTTCCCGGTTGGCGCCGATGTTGTAAACGGCTCCGCTGCGTCCTTTCAACAGGGCCAAATGCAGCGCCCGGCAGTGGTCTTCGACATGGATCCAGTCGCGCGTGTAGAGTCCGTCTCCGTAAACCGGCAGCGGCTTGTTTTGCAGGGCGTTGAGCAGCATCAGGGGAATGAGCTTCTCGGGGAACTGGTAGGGTCCGTAGTTGTTGCTGCAGCGGGTGACGACGGTGTCCAGCTTGAAGGTTTCGTGGTAGGAGCGCACCAGCAAGTCGGCCGCGGCCTTGCTGGCCGCGTAAGGGCTATTGGGCCGCAGGGGCGAGTCCTCCCGAAAAGCTCCTTGGGGACCCAGCGATCCGTAGACCTCGTCCGTGGAAACCTGGAGAAAACGTCCCACCTTGTGACGCCGGGCGGCTTCCAGCAGCACCTGAGTACCGGTTACGTTGGTGCGGACGAAGGAGGAAGCGTCCTCGATGCTGCGGTCGACGTGCGATTCGGCGGCGAAGTTGAGAACCGCGTCGGGTACCGGGTCCATGCAGGCTTCCACTGCATCGGCGTCGGTGATGTCGCCCTTGACGAACCGGTAGCGCGAGTCCTCGCTGACATCCGCCAGATTGCCCAAGTTTCCGGCGTAGGTCAGGGCATCCAGATTGACGATCTGCCAGCCGGGCCGCTGGGAGAGGATATGCCTCACGAAGTTGGACCCGATGAATCCGGCTCCACCGGTCACTAGAATTCTCATGATTGCTTTCCTCGCTCCAAGTGCCTTGCGGCCAAAACGCCAGAGTCCTATGGTAAAACAGCGGCGTTTTTGAAGCGGCCATCATACCGAATCGCCTCGGGGAGAAGCAATTTTTGGGACAGTTAAAACTCAAGATGCTTGTCTTTATTCCTGAGACTTTCCGTTCTTGGCACAGGCTCCTGGTCGGTGAGCGCATTGCAGCAGCCATTGGGTTTGTGTTTTAATTTCGGGCACAGGGACGCCTCAACGATTCGAGTCTGTAGACCAACCGGGGAACCTGGTCCGCATTCCAAGCGACGCTGGGAAGAATCGTTGGGCGCCCACATTCGCCAGAGGGCATGTTGGAAGCCGCAAGAAAAATCAAGGGGAAGACGGTCCTCGTCGTCGAGGACGAAGCCAGCGTGCGCGAGCTCGTGGGAGAAGTGCTGCAGCGCAACGGCTACGATGTTCTCAAGGCCGCTAACGGTACTCAGGCCATGGAGATCGCAACGCGCAGCGAAGCCATTGAGCTGGTGCTGACCGACCTGGAGATGCCTGATGTCACGGGCGTTGAGTTGGCTAGCCGCCTGCGGGCTTTTCAGCCTGCCGTCAAAGTCCTGCTGATGTCGGGCTACAGTTACAACCTGTTGAGCGACCGGGGCCTGCTGGAGCCGGGGACGGCGCTGCTGGAAAAGCCCTTCAACACCTCCACCTTGCTGCGCAAAGTGAGTCAGATCTTGCGGCCTCAGAGCTGAGCATGGTGTCAAGGCCGAGAGAGATCCCTTCATGGCGGACTGGACCTCCTACTTCATTCTCTTCGCCGGCGGACTGGTGGCGGGGGCCCTCAACGTGGTGGCCGGAGGCGGATCTTTTCTCACCTTGCCCTTGCTGATCTTCTTGGGACTCCCGGCCGACGTGGCCAACGGCACCAACCGGGTCGGCATTCTGGCCCAGAACGTGGGCGCCGTGTGGGGATTCCACCGCTACCGGGTCCTGCCCTGGACCTTTCTGCTGCTGGCCGGCTTGCCATCCATGGCCGGTGCCGCCCTGGGAGCCGCTCTGGCCCTCTGGATTTCGCCCGAAAGCTTCAAGAACATCCTGGCCTTCTTGATGGTGGCGGTCAGCTTGTGGACCCTCTGGGACCCTCTCAGCGGGCTCAAGCCCGATCCTGCCTTCAGCCGTCGCCGGCGGGCACTGCTGGCGGGGGCCTTTTTTGTGGCCGGCGTCTATGGAGGATTCGTCCAAGCCGGGGTGGGATTCCTGCTTTTGGCGGCAACCACGCTGGCCGGGCTGGATCTGGTGCGCGGCAACGCCGTCAAGGTTCTCAGCGTGCTTCTCTTCACTTTCGTTTCCTTAGCGATCTTCGTGTGGCAGGGCAAGGTGCTGTGGGAGCCGGGATTGAGCCTCGCCGCCGGGACGGTGGCGGGAGGGTTGGCGGGAGTGCGCCTTACCGTCCTCCAAGGACACGCCTGGATCCGCTGGGTCGTCACCCTGACCATCCTGGCCTTCGCCTTCAAGCTGCTCTGGAGTTATTGAACCGTTGTATGCTTAAGCAATGGCAACGGGAAAATCGAAGATAAGACTCCGGGTGCGCCTGCTGGCGGCCGCAACGATGCTTTTGTTCTCTTCCTCCGCCTTGGGCCAGGATCTGGGCCAGGCCCGAATCGAAGAAGAATTGCGCCGCCTTTCCCTGGCTGCGGGCGGAACCGTGGGAGTGGCTGCTGTCCACATCCCCAGCGGAGAGAAAGTCTCGTTGCACTCCTCCCAGCGGTTTCCCATGGCCAGCACCTACAAGATCGCTATCGCAGTGGCTCTGCTGCGCAAGGTGGAAGCGGGAGAGTTGACCTTGCAGGAGAGGGTGGAGTTGAAAGAGACCGATCTGCGGCCCGGCAGCGGAACCATCGCCTCGCACCTTAAACACCCTGGTGTTGTCCTTCCCTTGTCTAATCTGCTGGAACTGATGCTGATCCTCTCCGACAATTCGGCCACCGACCTGGTGCTGGCCAAGGCCGGAGGTCCTCAGGCGGTGACCGCAGCGCTGCGTGAATTGGGAGTGGAGGAGGTGCGGATCGATCGTCCCACCCTGCAACTGATCGCCGACTGGGCCGGTGTCGAACTGCCTTCCCAGGTCATCGCCGCCGACAGCTTCGTACAGCTCTTCGAAGCCGTAACGCCTTCAGACAGGCAAAAGGCTGCCGCCGCCTTCGCCCAGGATCCGCGGGATACCGCCACCCCTCAAGGGATGGTGCGGCTTCTGATGAGCATCCAGGCGGGAGAGGCCCTCAATGCCGACCATACAGCCCTGCTGCTCGACATCATGAGGCGTTGCGAAACCGGGCCGGGCCGCATCAAGGGCCTGCTTCCCCCCTACGCCGAAACGGCTCACAAGACCGGGACCATCGGCGGCGTCACCAACGACGTGGGCATCCTGACCTTGCCCGGTCAAGGGGGCCAGATTGCTCTGGCCATCTTCATCAGGGACTCGCAACTGGAGCTGCCGGCGCGTGAGGCGGCCATCGCCCAGATGGCCCGAGCCGTCTACGACTACTTCCTCTTCGCGGCGCCCCATGAGCACCGACAAGAGGGAGATCCCGCGACCGAGCAGAAGCCTCCCCGCTAATTCTTCATCCGGTCGGCGATCAGAAAGGCCAGTTCCAGCGACTGCTCGTAATTCAGCCGCGGATCGACGCTGGTCTTGTAGGCCCGCTTGAGATCTTCCTCGGTGAGGTTGCGGGCGCCGCCCAGGCATTCGGTGACGTTTTCGCCCGTCAGCTCGCAGTGGATGCCGCCCAAATAGCTGCCCAGGTCGGCATGAATCTCGAAAGCCGAATTGACCTCCGACAGGATGTCCTGGAAGTTGCGGGTCTTGACGCCTTCCGATGTCTTGCGGGTATTGCCGTGCATGGGATCGCAGCACCAGACCACCGACCGGCGCGTCCGCCGCACTGCTTCCACCAGTTGCGGCAGGCAGTTCTCGATTTTTTTGGCTCCGAAGCGGTGAATGAGGACCATGCGTCCGGGCTGGTCGAGGGGATTGAGGATTTCCAGCAGTTCGATCAGTTCTTCGGGCGTCATGCTGGGGCCCACCTTCATGCCGATGGGATTGACAATGCCCCGGAAGTATTCCACATGAGCCCCTTGGGGATCGCGGGTGCGGTCGCCGATCCAGGGCAGGTGGCAGGAGAGGTTGTACCAGCCGGGACGCCGCGGGACGCGCCGAGTTTGGGCCTGTTCGTAGTGCAGATGCAGCCCTTCATGGCTGGTAAAGAAGTCGACCCGGTTGATGTCGCCCATGTTGGCGCCGGTCAGGGTCTGCACGAAGCGCATCGACTCGCCGATGGATTCGGCCACCCGCTGGTACTCGGCGGCCTGCTCGGAGAGGGACGCGAATCCCAGGTCCCAGTATTCGGGATGGTGCAGGTCGGCGAAGCCTCCGTCCACCAGCGAACGGATGAAGTTGAGCGTCATGGCCGAATGCTCGAAGGCCCTGAGCAGTCGCTTGGGATCGGGGCGTCTCGACTCTTCGTCGGCTTCGATGGCGTTGATGCTGTCTCCCCGGTAGGACGGCAGTTCCTGCCCTTCCACGACTTCGGTGTCCGAAGAGCGGGGTTTGGCGTACTGTCCGGCGAAGCGCCCCACCCTGATGACGCGCCTGCGGCTTCCGTGGGAGATGACCAGACTCATCTGCAAGAGGATCTTCAGCTTGTTGGCGATAATCGACGATTCGCATTCGTTGAAGACCTCGGCGCAATCGCCTCCTTGCAGCAGAAAGCGCTCTCCCCGCGAAGCCTCTGCCAGTTGAGACTTGAGGGTTTCCACTTCCCAACTGGTGACCAGGGGCGGACGCTTGGCCAACTCCTTCAAGCTCTCTTCGAGCTCTTGAGTGTCGGAATACTTCGGCTGCTGAAGGGCCGGCCGTTCCTTCCAGGAATCGGGCGCCCAAGTGGCTATCGACACGCTCATGACACTTACCTCGCTTCGGGCGGAAGCTTTTAATCTACTGCAAGCGCCGCCAAAGTTCCACCCGTTGGGAGTTTGTTGGGAGTTGGGATTTGAAGGTTGGCTCTTCGCCATGCGGGGCCGGTATGTTGCGCAGCGGGGCCCTGTGGTGTTTTAATGGCACCCTTCCGCAGGCGCGTATGCCTGACGGTTGAGCGAGATGAGACATGCCCGTCGTGAATCCAGAGCTTGAGCAACTGAGACGATTTCAGTCGGCGGATCTGAAGATTCGCGAACTGCAAGACAAGACCGCCCAGATTCCTCAAGAAATCGCCGATCTCGATCAACTTCTGGACGACGACCGCCAGGCCGTCCAGCAGGCCGAAGAACGGTTGCAGGAGGCCCGCGCGCGGCGCAAGTCGCTGGAGCTCGAGGTGGACCAGCACAAGGAGAAGCGGCGCAAGAGCAAGACGCAGCTCATGGAGGTCAAGTCCAACAAGGAGTATCAGGCCATGCTCCACGAAATCGCCGCGGCCGACAAGACCATCTCCGACAAAGAGGACAAGATCCTGGAAGTGATGCTGGACATCGACGACCTCAAGGAAGACCTCGCCGCGGCTCAATCCAAGCTGGAGCGGGAAAAGCGGATGGTGGAGAAGCGGCGCCGGCAAATGAAAGCCTTCGGCGTCGAGGCCGAGCAGAAGATCGCTCAGCTCGAAGAACGCAAGGAGAAGCTGTTGGGCTCCATTCCCAGCGATCTCATGAATCTCTATCATCGCATCGCCGAAGCCCACAACGGCATGGGGATGGCGGAATTGCGCGACCGCACCTGCCAGGCCTGCAACGTGACTCAGCGTCCCCAGCTCATCGCCGACCTAAGGGCCGGACGAGGCATCGCCAAGTGCGAGAGCTGCAAACGCATCCTTTATATCGTGCCTCCTGCCCAAAAGACTCCCTCTGAAACGTCCGAGGCCGAGCAGGCCGGCGACGGCAACGCCGCCTCCTGAGCGCGCAGCGCGGAGGAAAGGCGCTTTCGACAAACTTTCCCGCGATCTAGTACTCTTAAGTGATATGAAAGTCCTGCTGAGCAGCCTCATGACGGGCATCCTCTCTCTATCTCTCCTGTCCGCTCAGGAGCCGGAAGAGGATTTACCCAAGCCGCTGATCACCTCGCGCGTCGACGTGGTCAACGTTCTGGCCACCGTCCGCAAAGGCGACCGCGAATATGTCGCCAATTTGTCCCGCCACGACTTCACCGTCTACGAGGATGGAGTTCCCCAGGAGATCGAGTTTTTCAGCTACCAGGCTGGGGAGGATGCCCAACCGCTGACGGTGGTTCTGGCCATGGACACCTCGGGCAGCGTCAAGGACAAGCTCGAGTTCGAACGCATGGCGGCCATGGAGTTCTTTAACGGCACCCTGCGTCCCAACACCGATTTGGCGGCCCTGGTGCAGTTCGACAGCGAAATCAACTTGGTTCAGGACTTCACCTTCGACCTGCCCGTGCTGGAAAAGGCCCTGGGCAGCGTGCGGGCCGGCGGGCACACCAAGCTCTACGACGCCATATACCTGTCGGTGGATGAAATGCTGCGGCACCAGTTCGGACGGCGCGTCCTGGTGGTGCTCTCGGACGGCAGGGACACCGCCAGCAGCTACAGCCGGGAAGAGGCCATCCGAAAGGCTCAAGAAGAAGACGTGGTCATTTTCGGCATCGGAGTGGAGGGGCCGCAAAGCAATCCCGACTTCGGAGCCCTGGAGGACATGTCCAAGGCTACCGGCGGTGATTTCTTCAAGTCCAAGGTACAGTTGGCCCGCCTGCGCGACGCCTTCAGCCGCATCAACGCGGAAATCAAGAACCAGTACAGCATCGGCTACGTTTCCTCCAACACGCGCAACGACGGGAAGTTCAGGGAGATCGAAGTCAAGGTGCGGCGCGGAGGCGTCAAGGTCAAGCATCGCGAGGGCTACTACGCTCCCAGCGCCTTCGCCGACAGCGGCAGCCAGTAACCGGTCCCTGACCTTCGCACCAACCACCCCCTGCCCTCCATAGCAACTCATCGTATTGAACTGCAAGTCCGGGCTCGCTGAAGGCGAGCGATTCATCAGCCCAGGGCGCGACCCGGGGTATGGAATCCTGGAGCAATCAAACACTGAAAGTGTGAGATAACGCTGTATGCCTCCCCCGCTTACACCTGCGACTCGCGCCGGCTGCGGACGCGCAGCGTCCACGTGCATGATGCAGCTCCGCATCGAGGGCGCCGGCCGACGAGTTGAACCTGAAAGCGGCTTCGTGCCAGGATGATCAACCATGGTGTTGTTGGCGGCTAGTATCGTTGCGCTCTTTGCCGGGCCATTGCTTTATCCGCAGCTCAGCCGCCGGCGCGAAATGCGGGCGGTCTTGGACGGCTTTATTTTCGTCACCATCTCAGGACTGGTGCTGCTCAGCGTTCTGCCCGACCTCATCGCCCAGGGCGGATGGACGGTGCTGCTTTTCGCCGCCATCGGAATGATGGGACCTACTCTTCTGGAGGGCATGTCCCGCCGTATCCGGCACGAGGCCCACCTGGCGGCCATTATCCTGGGTCTGGTGGGGCTCGGACTGCACGCCATGGCGGATGGGGCGGCATTGGTGGAAGCGTCCCACGGCGGGTCGTTCAGCATGCTGGCCCTGGCCGTTGTTCTCCATCGCTTTCCCGTGGGACTCACGATCTGGTGGCTGCTGCGTCCCGAGTCGGGGGTCAAAGTACGCTACTTGGTGCTCCTTTTGATGAGCGCGGGCACGGTGGCGGGATTCATGGCCGGGGATTGGATTAGCAGCGGCTTCAGCGGCCAGGGCATGGTTTGGTTTCAGGCCGTCGTGGCCGGCTCGCTGCTGCACGTGGTCTTTCACCGTCCTCATGGCGAGGCTTATCCCGAGGGATATCAGGGAACAGGCGGGGGGCATGGCCGCCATCTCTCGCCGCGCTACGAAGGAGCAGGGGCTCTTGCGGGCGTGGTGCTGCTCCTTTTGCTGGCTTCGGGAAGCGCTCACGCCCACCAGGCGGCCTCCACCCCCGAAGTGGCCGAAACCTTCTACCATCTGGCTTTGGAGAGCGCTCCGGCATTGCTTTTGGCCTATCTGATGGCTGGGCTGATCACCGCCTTCGTGCCCGCTTCTTCCATCGCCTGGACACAGCGGGGATCGTCGGTTTCGCAATCGCTGCGCGGCATGGCGGTGGGGTTGCCGATTCCCATCTGCTCCTGCGGCGTGGTGCCTCTCTACCGCACCCTGGTCCAGCGAGGAGCCCCGCCTACGGCGGCCATGGCCTTCCTGGTGGCGACCCCGGAATTGGGCCTGGACGCCGTCCTCATCTCGATTCCTCTGCTGGGCGGAAAGATGACCATCGCCCGCGTCATCGGCGCCGCTTTGGCCGCCTTCCTGGTGGGATGGCTGGTAGGACGCTGGACTCAGCGCCACGCCCGGCCTCAGGCAAGCGCTTCGGCCTCCGGGGAAGTCACCCGAGACTGGGAGGGAGGCTCGGCCGAGCGCCAGAGTGCCCGATTGTCAGCCGACTCAGAAGCGGCCGACAGTTGTCGGTCCTCTCAATCCGGTTGCTCGGATTGCGGGGACGAAGAGGTCCTCGAAAGCCGTGAGCCCCAGGCCGAATCCGTCCAGGACCCGGCGGGCCTGGCCTCCAAGCCTCTGAGCGAGCGCTTCCGCTACGGCCTGCGTTCGGGGACCCTGGAGTCGGTCGACCACACCCTGCCCTGGATTCTGGCGGGACTGGCGGTGGCCGCCTTCGCCCAGCCTCTTCTCAGCGGCGGCTGGATGACCTCGGTCCCCGGCGCTCTTCAGATTCTCTTCTTCGCCTTGGTGGGAATGCCGACCTACGTCTGCGCCTCGGGCGCCACTCCGCTGGTGGCGGTGCTCTTGGCTCAGGGCGTCTCTCCCGGCGCCGCCCTGGCCTTCCTGCTCACCGGGCCGGCCACCAACGTCACCACCTTCGGCGTCCTCTCCAGCATGCACGGACGCCGCGCTTCGCTCCTCTTCAGCACCTCGATGGTCGCTATCTCTGTAGCCCTGGGCCTGGCCACCAACCAGCTCATCCCCAACATCCAGCCCCCGCCTTTGGGAACCACCCACGCCGAATGGCTCACCCTCCTGCAAGAAGTCTCGCTAGCCGGCTTGGCCCTGCTGGCAGGCTATTCCATCCTCCGCCGCGGCGCCCGCGCCTTCGCCGCCGAAGTCTTCGGCTCCCTGGTCCGCTCCCACTCCCACTAGGGCCACTAGGTGGCCAGCAAGTTCACACACGAATCAAGTTTCAGCGACCGCGCTGAAGGGCCAATTGCTCTCGGCGGTATGAGGCTGCTCGCTACGGCCACTAGGTGGCCAACAAGTTCACACACCTGTCAGGTTTTAGCGACCGCGCTGAAGGCCCGATTGCTCTCGCCGGTATGAGGCTGCTCGCTACGGCCACTAGGTGGCCAACAAGTTCACACACCTGTCAGGTTTTAGTGACCGCGGTGAAGGCCCGATTGCCCTCGGCGGTATGAGGCTGCTCGCTACGACTGGTGCTGCCGGTCATAAGTTCTGAGCCAGGGCCCTCCGTTCTTGTCCCTGACAGGGACAGATTCGCCAGCCCAGGGTCAGCCCCGGCGAGCGCCAGCGAGACGGCGGCGCCACCCTGGGTTTCGGAA
>DATIPQ010000150.1 GCA_035471785.1 Acidobacteriota bacterium | reverse complement strand
TGGGCCCTCAGCATCTTTCCCCGCAGTTCCGCTGCTGACAGCCGCAGCCGCCTCGGTGCTTGTCATCGAGCAAGCCGATTCACGCTTGGTGGGAGGCGCATCCTTGCGGCGATGGGCAGAAGGCCCCGTCAGGGCGGTCAGATGCGGCCGGCACGCACCGTCAATGGCCAGCGGACCGAGCGGGCGCCGGCACCCCACGCCCGCTCCAGCCTGCGTCCAAACGACTCGACCTCCTCGGGCCCCTGAGACATCTCCAGGGCCCGCACGGCCGACCACGTCCTCAAGTAGCCGAAGAACTCGCCGAAGGTCCATTCCACTGCCATCTCCAGGCCGGGATCTTCGAGTTCCCGGAAGGGGAAGGGAAAGCCGGCATAGCCTTCCTCGACGTGATGGCGCTCCGGGGGCCACCAGGGTTGGATGACTTGATGTTCGAACTCCTCAAGCAGCGGGTCGACCTCGGCACCCGCCCGCACGATCCCGTAGGTGACCAGGCAGATGAGGCCGCCGGGACGGGTGACCCGCCTGACCTCGGCGTAATAAGCCGGCAGATCGAACCAATGAGCGGCCTGGGCCGAGATGGCCAGGTCGGCCGAGCCCGCCCTGAGTCCGCTGCTCTCGGCCAACGCGCACCAGTAGCGGACGTTGGCATGACGCTGGGCCTGAGCCAGTTGGAGAGCGCTGGCGTCCGTCGCCGCCACACGCTGAAAAAAGCCGGACAGCATTACTGTGACCTGACCCGATCCGCAGCCGGCCTCCCAGGCCAGCCGGCGCCTCGCGACCATCCTGCTGATCGATTCACCCAGCTCCCGCGGGTAGGTGGGACGGCTGGCGGAGTACTGCGCCGCCCGATCAGAATAGTGATCCTTGAAAGAGGCCATGATCCAGTCTAGCTCCCAGGGTGCGAGTCCGCATCCGGCGGGGCGTCATCGAGGCCGGAAGGTTCATTCTCCGTCCTGATCGAGAGGTCTATTCAGCTATTACGAATGGGCTTAATTATCAATATCCAAACTTGACTGTGTTTGCGATGTATAACTAACCCATCCGAACTTTCAGTCCCATATCTCTTGCAATATGCAATCGCAAATTGAAATTTTCGCCTCGAAATACAAAAAATAAGTCGTGTCTTACAAAAGAAATGTCGCGACAGCCGGAGTCAATTTAGCTATGCTACTTGCAACAGTGATGGATTTTCATTAAATCTAAAGTGCCAAGGCGCTGCTGCGCCTGAGCGGTCGGCAGCCCATTTGCCGACCTGGGCACTTCAGGTTGGGGCGAAAATCATCACACTGGCGGTGCAGGAGCTAGACCAATTCCTAACGGGTCAGGTGTCTGTCAACTTGACGACACCTCTGTCCGATCCTCTCAACGGACTGAGGCCCTTTCCGTTCGTCGGAATCGTCAAGCTCGATGTAAGTGACGGGCGCGGAGCGCATCTGCACTCAAGGTCAAATAAAATCACAATTGCAATTACTTATGGAGCAGATTAAGCTAGCAGCGGAAGTGCGCGCCAGCCGAGGTATGCACGAACTATTCGACCGGCGCCACCACTCGATCCTGCAAGAAGCCCGGCGGCGTATCAGCGGAAAAGACCCGCTGGAGGCCGCGGCATGCCTTGCGGGACACTGCATCGACCGGATCGAAGCCTTCAATCAGCGCGGCCCCTGCTTGGGCGCCGTTCTGGAAGTCAATGCCGAGGCGCGCAGCCGTAAGCGGCTGAGCCGGGTGCTGCCGGCCGACCGCGAACGGCCCTTGTGGGGACTGCCGCTGGTCATCAAAGACAACATCGTCACCGCTGAAGATCCCCTCAACACCACCTGCGGTTCTCACTTTTTGATGGGAGCGCGCTATGGCCGCGATTCGACGCTGGTATCCCGGCTCAAGAGGGCGGGGGCGCTGATCCTGGCCAAGGCCAACATGCCCGAGTTCGGATTGACAGCTCCCAGTGCCAGGGGAGGTCCGGTTCGCAATCCGCTCGACGGTTGCCGCACCCAGCCCGGAGGCTCCAGCAACGGAGTGGCGGTGGCGGTGGCAGCCGGCATGGGGCTGGCGGGCTTCGGCACCGACGCTCGGGGGTCGCTGCGCGCTCCCAGCGCCGAGTGCGCGCTGGCGGGGCTGCGGCCGACGGTGGGGATGATCAGCCGTCAGGGAGTGTGCGCCTTTCAGCCTCACGACGTGGTGGGTCCCATCGCTCCCTCGGTCCAGGACCTGGCCCTGCTGCTGGAGGCGGTGGCCGCCGAGGACGATCCGCTCGATCCCCTCACCGGCCTTTACCGGGCTGCCAGGCCGGCTGGATGGGCCGGGCGGTTGCGTCCGCGGGGATCGCTGGCCGGACTGCGTCTGGCCAAGCCGGCCGGCATCGAAGAAACCCTGCGAGAGGAGGTCAGGCGGAGCTACCGGCAGGCCATCCAACTGATGGAGAAGGCGGGAGCCCGCTTCCTCGACATAGACGCCGGCCTGTGGCAGGCAGAGGACCTGGCCGGGGCCTCTTCGCATGAGGCCGCGCTGGCGCTTGGAGGCGACTCGCTGCGGCGGTTTGCCGAGACCTGGTCGGAGGACTCACCTATCCGCAACCTCGATGATTTGCAGGAACGCTTCCGAGCACCTCTGCCCACCGGCATGACGATGACCGCAACCGAGCCCGACAACCTACTCATCCCTCTGCTGGAGGCGGCGCCGCTCAAGGACGCATTGGGGGTCTGGGAAGAAGTGCTGGAAGGACTGCGGGCGCCCTTCGCCCAGGCTTTGCAAGAAGCCGATGCGGAGGCCCTGGTGGTTCCCACGGGATCCTGGGCCGTGTCCCTGAAGGGGCCTCTGTCGCCGCCGCTCATGCGTCACGACAATGCCTTCGGAGTGGCCTGCGCCTGGGCCGGACTTCCCGAGTTGGTGCTCCCCATGCATCCGGGCCGCAGCCACCCGCTGGGACTCTCGCTGGTGGGGCTTCCTTTCAGCGAAGCCCGCTTGCTGCAATTGGGATGCGAATTTGAGAGGCTGACCGCTCCTCCGCCTCGCTGGCAAGCTCCGTCCTGGAAGTGAAGGGGCCTTGAGGAGCCGAGAGACTGAGGGACTTGTCACAAGTGACCCCCGCAATTACTATCGCATAAGAGTTTTGTCGCTAACAGCAAGCGGGGGGGTAGGACGCTACATGCTCAAAGACTGGAAGATCACGGCTCGCAAGTTTCGCAAGTCGGTGGGAAGTTCGCTGACCACCGTGGTGGTGCTGGGCGTGGCGGTGGGAGCCAATGCCGCCATTTACGCCTTGGCTGACAACTACTTGATCGGCTCGTACTCCAGCCGGCACGACGATGTTTACCTGGTGGGCGCGGCCCCCCGAGATCCCGAGCAGGACTACTTCTACCGCTTCCGCAACAGTCTTTTGGAACCCTTGGAGGAGGCGCTCAATTCCTACCGGGCCCTTTGTCGGGTCGGGACTTATGCCTTTACCCTCTCCAACATCGACCGCCCTCTCCGCCTGCACGGTATGCGGGTGGGCGCCGGCGCTCAGGAGGTCCTGAATATCGAGGCCGTCCGGGGCCGGGCGCTGCGCGACTTCGACTTCGAGCCCGACGCCGAGAAGAGCGTCATGCTGGCCTACCACATCTGGGTTTCGGCTTTCGGGTCGGACGAGGGCGCCGTCGGCAAGCGGGTCAACATCAACGGAGTCTCGCACCGCATCATCGGTGTCCTGCCCGACGACTTCACCTTCAAACAGACCGTCTTCGACGTGCTGTCGCCCTCCAGTTTCAAGGAGCCTGTTTTCCTGGGGGCCAGCTTCAACGTCTGGCTGGCCGGGCTGCTCAAGGAGGGCGTGACCCCGGCTCAAGCGGTGGCCGAGGTCAAGGCCTTGGAAGGCCGCTTCGCCGATCTGGTGCCTCCCCGCTACTTCGAGAACAACACCCTGGACGTCAAGCACATCAACGAGCGTTCTCACAGCCTGGTGCAGACCCAGATCAACCTGCTGCTTTCAACGGGGCTGATTCTGCTCATCATCGCGGCCGCCAACCTGTGCAGCTTCGCCCTGGTGCAACTCAACCGGCGCCGGACCGAATATGCGACCCGGGTGGCGCTGGGAGCCGGCCGCAAAGACATCATGCGCCTCTTCGCCATGGAGAACGGCGCCCTGGTTCTGGGCGGCTACCTGGCGGCGGTACTTTTCGGATTCGCCTTGATCCAGGTCGTCTTGACCCAGTTCTCGGGAGCCGACTGGGGCCTGCTGGCCATGCTGGGCAGCGACATTCATCTCAACTGGCGCATTCTGGCGGTGACTCTGGCGGCTTGCGTGGCGGTCTTGATTCTGCTCAGCCTGACCACCCTGGCTCTGGGATCCTCCGATCTGCTGGCCGCCTTTCTCAAGGAAGAGGGCCGCGGACTCAGCGAGGGACGCACGTTCAAGAACGTGGGCCACTTCCTGCGCTTCCTGCAGATCGCGGCCACCTGCGCGGCTCTGGTGATCGGAGGCTTCTTTCTGGTCAGTCTGGACCGCATTTCCGGGTACGACTACGGATACGAGTTCGAAAACATCGTGCGCACCGACGTGCGCTTGCCGGGATACAGCTTTCTGGCCGAGGACGGCTCGCTGCTTCCCGACACCATTTCGCGTCTCCACGGCTTGATGGACTCGGTGGTCGATGCGGTGCGTCGGGTTCCCGGCGTAACCGAGGCGGCCATGAGCAAGCTCGAATTCCCCCATTGGGGCGAGATGCGGGGCGTCCGGCTGCCCGATACGCCGCCTGATTTGCCCGACGAGGATCTCCCCCAGTCCAAGGAGGGGTTTGCGGGGCCGGGATTCTTCGACCTGGTGGGAATGCACGTCATTCGCGGCGAGTCGATCTCGGAGTTTCACAACCGCGACGATTCCGAACCCGTGATGGTGGTCAACGAGGCTTTCGTGCGCCGTTACTTCAGGGGCGACGATCCTCTCGATCAGTTCGTCGAAGCCCGCGGTCAGCGCTTCCGGGTGGTGGGGGTCGTCAGCAACGTGCGCCGATGGCAACATGAAGAAGGCGAACTGCACGGGCTGCCCCTGCAGGACCAGACCGAACCAGGCTATTACCTGTCCAACCGCTACGACAACGCCGTCAGCTTCGGATATCTCTACCTCAAGGCTCCCGCCTTCGGGTCCCAGGTCGAACATCAGATCAGGCAGGCCGTCCTGCAGGTCAACTCGGACATCGTGGTGGGCAACTTCGGCATGCTGCGGGCCCTGCTCGGTCAGCGCGAGAACACCTACCGCCTGATCGTCTTCGTCCAGGTCCTGTTGGCCGGCATCGGCGCCTTGCTGGCCTGCGTGGCCATTTTCTCGGCTGTCAGTCAGGCCGTGACCCAACGCCGCTTCGAGATGGGCATCCGACTGGCGCTGGGAGCTACCCCCGGCGACATTCAGCGCGGGATTCTGCGCTACACCCTCTTCCTGGTGGTGCCGGGGGTGCTGACGGGATTGGCGGCCTCCTACATCGGGCTGGTCTACTTCGGGCTGCTTGAAAGCCAACTGCACCTGGTCAACGTTACCGACGCTCGAGTTTACCTGGTGTGCTGTCTGGGATTGTTGGCCGTCGGCTTGCTGGCCGGCCTTCAACCTGCCCGCAAGGCCGGATCGCTGACGCCCACCGAGGTGCTGCGCGGGGCTTGACACCTGGGCCTAAGAGGCCTTTCCGCTTATTCAATTCAATACCCATGTCGAGGCCAACGCTGAATTTACCTGGGGCCTTGCTGCGCAAGCGCAGCCGGATCCCCGACCTGAGCCGGATAAAGGCGGGAGAGTGTCCCGCCGGCATGCTGCTTCCCTTCGCCCTTGAGATTCCGGTGCGAAGCTATCTCAACCATGCCTTTCCGCTTTCCATCGTGGATCAGATTGCGGGCTGCCGGCCCTACCTCTACGAAAGCTTCATACAGGTCTTCTTTCCCCATCGGAAGGAGGACTACGACCGCTTTCTGATGTTGCCTTCGCTCACCGTCGAGGGGTGGGAGGAGATGGGGCTGCTGCGGACTCGCGTCATTGACACCCACAGCCGCGGCCTCAGCCGCCCCCCGGCCTTGATCGAACTTCTGACCGAGGGCATCGCAGACGGCTATTACGCCGAGATTCACATCGACGAGTACTTTTTGCCGGGACGTCCCTGTTATGGCAACACTCACTCCGTCCACGACAACATGATCATCGGCTACGAGTGGCCCGAGAAGGTCTTTCACGTGGCCGGATACGGGGCCGATTACGAAGTCGCCCCAATGGGATTCGAGGACGTCCTCAGGGCCTTTTACCACATGCCCAGAAACGAAATGGCGCGCCGCTATCTGCGGCTGATCAAGCCGCGCAAGACCCCCTCCAGGCCCTTCGACCTCGAAGCGGTGCGGCGGCAACTGTCGGACTACCTGAACTCGCGGGCCAGCCTCACTCCCCGCCAGATGCGCCGCAAACCTCTCTACTGGAAGGCGCGGCGCTTTACAGGAGAGTGGGGAGTGCAGAGTTATCAGGCCTTGCAGGACTACCTGGCCGAAATGAGCCGGCAAGGCCGCCCACTGGATCTCAGGGCCACCCGCACCCTCTGGGAGCACAAGTCGTGCATGTTGGAGCGGCTCCGGTATCTGGAGGAGCAAGGACGCTTCCGCGACGGGCGCCTTTTTTCCTTCTCCTACGCTCCGGTCGAGTCGGGCGCCCGCATGCTGCGTTTTCAGGCCTACCAATACAACTCCGGCGGCTTCAAGCGCGAGGATCTGGAGGAAGCCGCAGCGCAATTGCAGTGCATGAAGGAAACCGAGGCGGCGGTGCTGAGCGAGGTGCTCGACTCGCTGCACCCGGCCGGCTCATAGCTTAAGGGAAGAAGAAGCATGTCCATAACGCGAGTAATCAGGCTGGCGCTGCTTTCGTCTTGCATCGCTGCCATGCCGGGGACCTCCTCGGCGGCCGAGGATGCCAAGGCGGGAACCGCTACCGTCAAGTGGGACGAATTCGGAGTCCCTCACATACTGGCGGCCGATGAAGAGGCCCTTTTTTACGCCTTCGGCTGGTGTCAAATGCACAGCCACGCCAACCTGGTGCTCTCCCTTTACGGCAGTGCCCGAGGACAGGCGGCCGAGTATTGGGGCGATTCCCACCTGGGAGCCGACGCCCTGATCCGGGCCTTGCAGATTCCCCAGATGGCGGCCCGGGCCTATAAACAGCAAGATCCTGATTTCAAGCGCTACATCGACGTTTTCGTGAAGGGGATGAACGACTACGCCAGGGCTCATCCGCAGGCCGTCAAGGACGAGAACCAGGACGTGCTGCCGGTACAGCCCTCCGATCTTTTCGCCAACCTCTTGCGCACCATGGAGCTGGGGTTCGTAGGACGCAGGATCCTGGTCAGCGGCTCCATGGAGGTGCCCGCAGCATCCAACGCGCTGGCCCTGTCACCGGCCCGCACGGTGGAGGGCAACGCCATGTTGCTGACCAATCCCCATCTGCCCTGGCGCGATTTCTACACCTTTTACGAAGCCCACTTGAAGCTGGGCGATAGAAACTTCTACGGCGCCACCTTGATGGGATTTCCGGTGCTGGTCCTGGCCTTCAATGACCGGCTGGGATGGGCCCACACCGCCAACTACGTGGACGGGGCCGATCTCTACGAAATCACCATGACCGACGAAGACCACTACCTCTACGACGGCCAGAGCAAGGCGCTGGAGAAGAAGACCCAGACCCTGCTCGTCAAGGATGGGGAAGGCGGGCGCGAGAGCCGCGAGTTGACCCTGTCTTACGCCGTGCAGGGCCCGGTGGTGCTGCGCCGGGGCGACAAGGCTTACGCCTACCGTTCCACCCGCGGACTTTATCCGCGTCTCTTCCAGCAGTACTGGAAGATGATCCAGGCCTCCTCTTTGGAGGAGTTTCAGGCGGCCCTGGAAATGATGCAGGCGCCCTTTTTCAACGTCATTTATGCCGACCAGGACGGACACACCATGTTCATGTGGAACGGCCTGCTGCCTGAACGCTCGGTGGGCGACGCCGCCTTCTGGCTGAATACCATCCCCGGCAACAAGTCGGAGACGATGTGGAGCGAGACTTACGGCTTCCAGCGCCTGCCCCGCTTCGTCGATCCGCCTTCGGGCTGGCTGCAAAACAGCAACGACCTGCCCTGGACCAGTACCTTGCCCGCCCAGCTCGAGGCCGGCGACTATCCGCCTTTCATCCCCCCGGCCGAGATTCCCGGGCTGAGGACTCAGCAACTGATCAAGACCCTGCAGACGGCTCCCAAGCAGTCCTTCGAGTCGCTGCGGGAGATGAAGTTTCTCGACCGGGTGGAGATGGCCGACCGCATCCTCGACGATCTCTTCGAAGCCATCGATTCGGCGCCCCGCGAGGGAGAGGAGCGGGAAGTGCTGGAGCAGTGCAAGCGGGTGCTGGAGTCCTGGGACCGCCGGGTGGACGCTGACAGCAAGGGGGCGGTGCTTTTCAGGGCCTGGGTGCGGCGACTGGGGGAGGAGATCTTCGCCCAGGGCTTCGACGCCGGGGAGCCGCTCTCCACTCCCAGGGGACTCAAAGACCCTCCGGGGGCGCTGAAGAAGCTGCTCGAGAGCGCACACGACGTGACCCGGTACTACGGGTCGCTGGATGTGGCCTGGGGCGAGGTCCACAGATTCAAGGTAGGGACCGAAGAGTACCCCGGAAACGGCGGGCCGGGATTCATGGGCATCTTTCACTCCATCCAATTCGCTCCCGGGCAGGACGGCAAGTTTTACAGCCGGGGAGGCGAGTCCTACTCGGCCCTGGTCGAGTTCTCCAAGCCGGTGCGGGCCGAAGTGCTGTTGGCTTACGGCAACTCCTCACAGGAGGGCTCGCCCCACAACGGAGACCAGCTTTCGCTGCTGGCCTCCAAGTCCATGCGCGAGGCTCTGCTCAGCGTGGAACAAATCGACAAGCACCTGTCCCGGCAGGAAAAGCTTTCCGTCGGGAAATAGAAGACAGCGAGGAAACTAAAGCAATGGATAACGAGAACGGTAAAGAGAAGTACCACGTCGTCATCAACCACGAAGAACAGTACTCCATCTGGCCCGACTACCGGGACATGCCGCCGGGTTGGAAAGAGGCCGGCTTCAGCGGAAGCAAGGAGGAGTGTCTGGACCACATCGAAGAGGTGTGGACTGACATGCGTCCCCTCAGCTTGCGCAAGAAGATGGAGGAGCTGAAGAACAACCCGCCCCCGGAGCCCGAGGTCACGGATGAGCCTGAAGAGGAGACGCTGGTGGAGCGCCTGAGCAAGGGCCGCCATCCGGTCGAGATCAGCCTCCGGCCCGACCGCAAGCTTTCCCGCTTCAAGGAGTGCCTGGACCGCGGCTATGTGCATATCAAGTTCACGGAAACCCGCGGCGGAACCGAGTTGGGCGTCCGCCTGACGCCCGAGCAGACCGACTTGAGCGGGGCCGATTTCGAAGGCGGCAGCGGAGAGGCCAAGCTGGCCGGTTCGCTGACCCTCGACTTCGTCAAAGTCGACTGTTTCGCGACCATCAATCTGCCGGACATGGTAGGCGAAGGCTACCTGGCTCCGGCCAAAGCTTAGGCGAGGATCATGACCATACAGGAAGCTCTTCAACAGGGCGAGCAGGCCGAGTTCATGCGTCTTCTCGACGACGTCGAGGACGTCAACGCCCTCGACGAACAAGGATGGACGCTTCTCAACTGGGCCGCCGGCCAGGGAAACCTGGAAGCCGTCAAGGCCCTTTTGGACCGGGGCGCCGACGTCCACAAGCGGGGAAGCGACAACCGTACTCCCTACCTGATCGCGCTGGCCGCGGGTCAGGCCGAGACGGCCCGCTTTCTCGGCGAGGCCGAGGAAGAGAGCGGAGGCGATTCCACCCGTACCAGCAGCCGCCAATCGGAACGGCGTGCGTACTGCAAGGCCATCCCCCTGGGAGCCCTGCGGGAGTTCTCCGATTGGACCGAGCCGTCCGGGGATGGCGAGAACGGCGCCCAGGGCCAGGAGGCCTCTGACGATGACATCGTCTTTATCCACCAGGACTATTCGGTGACCCGTTCGGTTCTGCACGGCGATTCGGTCATCTTCTCGTCCCAGGCGCCCGAATGGAAGTTCTTTTGCCGTGAGTCGCTGGGTTTCGAGGTCCCCTCCGATCTCGACCTTATGGCCACGTAGCGGGAGTGCGTTGCCGTGGCGATTAGAAGCAAACGACTGACCGACGAGAACAACTCTCCAATGACCAATCAAACAGCCATTACCTTCAGTGCAGGCTATCAGGCGATTTGCGGCATTCTCTTGCGCGAGTTCGGGGTCGATCCGAGCGAAGCCAACGCCCTCATATTCCAGTACAAGGTCGAGAAGTACATGGAAAAGCACCGTCTCTCTTCGGCCGAGGAGTGCGTGGGGTACATTCTGGAAGACAAGTCGCGCCTGCTCGATCTTTCCGATCACATTTACTCCCAGAGCACCCACTTCAACCGCCATCCCGAGCATTTCCGCTTCATGGTCGAGACGTCCTTGCGGGAAGGAAGGCGGGAGAAGGCTTCGCCCGAAAATCCCCTCAGGGTGTGGAGCCTGGCCTGTTCCTCGGGACAGGAGGCCTACACCATCGCCTTCAACCTGATGGAGCACCTCTTCCCCGAGCCCGAGTCGTGGAGTTCGCTCAAGGTCGAGGGCGCCGACTGCTCCCGTCTCTCGCTGGAGACGGCGCGCAAGGCGGTCTATTCCCGCGAGGACGTGGAACGGCTCAGCCCCTTGCCCTACCACAAGTACTTCGAAGAGGCCGGACCGGACCATTTGGCCGTCTTGCCCCAGGTGCGCGAGAAAGTCGATTTCGACTTCTTCAACCTGGTTGAGCCGATCTACCCCTACTTGGCCCAGATGGACTACGTGTTTCTGAGAAACGCGCTCGATTTCCATACCTCCCACAGCAGGACGGCGGTTCTCAGCAAAGTGCGCATGACCCTCAAGCGGGGAGGCTACCTGATACTGGGCGATTGCCCCGACGCCCTGGCCTACGGGTACGAAGAGGCGGCTCCAGGCTGCCTGCGGGCCATCTAGCGCCTCAGCCCCCTGAATCACACGTGCCCAACATCGAGAAACTCAGCGAAGGAGGAACAGCACCTATGCTTGTAATTTCCAACGGCGCCATGAAATGCGGCTCCACCTGGCTGACCAGCATTCTCCGCGAGATGGTAGACCACGAGCCTCTCCCCGAGGGCTTTCATGACGAACGCTTCGGAGAGGTCCCCACCATCAAGCGTCTCAAGCTGAAGGAGTTCTTAGAGGACGTCGACTATCACAACTACAATTATGTGAGTAAGAATCACTTCTACTACGAGCGCCGGCTCCTCTCCCGCTACGAGGACGTTTACGTACTGGACATCGAAAGAGATCTGCCCGACACGCTGGTCTCGCTCTTCTTCCACGCCAAGAAGAAGCTCGACGAATGGCAGATGGACGACGAGACCCTGGAGGGCATCAAGTCGGCCTACTGGCTCTACGGTCCCAAGATGGCTTCCGGCATCGTTCGCTACCACGCCGTATGGAGGCGCAAAGCTCCCTGGGTCTATGTTTCTAGTTACGAGCGGTTGAAGGCCGACGCCGCCAAGGAGATCGGCGCCATCGGTTCCTTTCTGGGCCTGGACCTCTCCGACGAAGAGATCCAGAGAATCATCGATGCCACGACTTTCAAGAAGATGGCCAACCGTCAACGTCCCGCCGACAGCGGCATGCAGGCCCGTTTCCGCAAGGGCGTAGTGGGCGATCACAAGAACTACTTCGACGAGAAGATCATCGCCGACATCCGCCGCATCGAGAGGGAGAACAAGAACTATCCCTCCACGCTGCTGGAGAAGATCGACTTCGCCTTCAAGAGCTTTCGCTACGCCGGCAAGATCTACGAGTCTCCCGCCTAGTTCCGCCTGGTGACAGTCGAAATGAAGAGAAACGACGAAAACAGACTTGGCTCCGATGCTGCCCTGGTCATTGACCGCTTCGAGTCGGCTGCCGCTGGCCGCCCCGACGCGGTGGCGTTGGTTTGCCTAAACGATGAGGGCGGGGAGCATCAGGTGTCCTACCGACTGCTCAACGCCATGGCTTCACGCCTGGCCTTCCGTTTGATCGGCCAAGGCGTGGCGGCCGAGAGCATCGTGGGGGTGGCGGTGGATCACGATCTGGCCTCCATCACTTCGATTCTGGCGGTGCTCAAGACCGGGGCCTGCTTTCTGCCCCTGGACGGGGCTCTCCCCGAACTGCGCCTGCGTGCCATTGCCCGTGACAGCGGGCTCCAACTGATCCTTGCTCCCAAGTCGCGCAGCGCCCGCTATGCTGCCTTGCAGGCCCGCGTGATGGAGGTCGACCCGTTCCTTTGCGCCTCTGACGGCGAGCAGGACGTTTCCTGTCCCCGCCTCCTCTTCGGTCTCAATCCCGTCTATGTCATCTACACTTCGGGTTCCACCGGAGAGCCCAAGGGAGTGGTGGTCACCCAGCAGGGACTGGCCAACCACAATCGGGGATTTGCCGACATCATCGGCCTGGACGAGAGCGAGGTGGTGTTGCAGTTTGCCAGCCTGTCTTTCGATGCCGCCTACGAGGAAATCTTTCCAGCTTTGGGCGGAGGCGCCCGGCTGGTGCTGAGAAGCTCGGAGATGGGGCAAGACGTCGAGCTTTTATTGAGGACATGCCGCGAGCAGCAGATCACGCTGCTCGACCTTCCCACCGCTTTCTGGCATCTCCTCAGCAAGATGCTGTCTTCGGAGGGCCTGAGCTTCCCCGACAGCGTGGGCTGGATCGTGCTGGGCGGAGAGGAGGCGTTGGCCGCCCACTTGAGGTACTGGATCGAGCAGGGCGCTTCCCACTTGCGCATTCTCAACACCTACGGTCCGACCGAGGGCACCATCATCGCCACTTCCCGCGAACTGCTGCACAGCGGCGTGTCCTGTGAAGAAGGGATCCCGCTGGGCGAGTCGCTGCCCGCAACCTCGGTGGCCCTTTATCAGGGACACGAACCCTGCCCGCCGGGCCAGAGCGGAGAGATTCACATCTCGGGACTGGGAGTGGCGCGCGGTTATCTCAACTCGCCCGGGCTGACGGGCGGCCGCTTCATCCCCGACGCCGGGTCCGGCGAGGGCGAGCGGGCCTACCGCAGCGGCGACCTGGCGCAGGTGTCCGACACGGGAGAGATGCTCTTTCGCGGCCGCGCCGACAACCAGGTCAAGCTGAGGGGCCACCGCATCCAACTGGAAGAGGTGGAGAACGCGCTGCGCCGCCATCCTGCCATCGAGTCCTGCGCGGTGATGATGAAGGACGACCGCAGCGGCGGCAAGCACCTGATCGCCTATGCCGTCCTGGCCCGCGAGCAGCACTCGCTGCCCTTCGAGAACAATCCGGTCAGCGTGATGGCGCTCAAAGAGCATCTGCGTGAACGCCTTCCCGAAACCATGATTCCCCGCGACTTTTCTTTCCTGGAGAAGTTCATTCTGACTCCGGCGGGCAAGGTCGACCGATCCAAGCTTCCCGAGATCGGGCACTGGGACCTGCGCCGCCGGAAGCTGCCCGATTTCCAGAAGGCCAAGGAGGGCGTGGAGACCCGCCTGTTGGAGATCTGGTGCGACGTCCTCGACCTCGACACCAAGGAAGTCTCGGTGGAAGATCCCTTCGAGTACCTGGGCGGCAACTCGCTCTACAGCATCCAGGTCAGATACAAAGCTCAAGAGGCCGGTCTGCTCTTCAAGGCCAGCGATCTGCATTTGCGCCAGACCATCCGCGGACTGGCCCGTTGCTGCCGCTCCGCTTCGGGCGTCCTCAGCCGGGCCCGTCATGCCCTGGTCGACTACTTCAACTATGCCCGCGGACTGGGACGGGTGATGCTCAGGGGCGCCTCCCGCTCGCTGGACTTGGATCGCCGCCGACAGGAAAGCCGTTATCGCCGCATGCTGGAGGAGTTCTACCAAGGTTTGGAGAACCGGCGCGACGTCTTTTATCTCTTCTTTACGCCCGATATGCTGCATTGGCTGTGGACCACGCTGCAGTTCGTCCCCCGCGACTGCAATCTGGTCTTGATCGGCTCGGGTTTGAGGGATGACGAACTGGCCTGGGTGAAGGAACGCATCGAACGGCCCTTCCTGCATCTGCCTGAAGAGATCGACCTGGACATGATCTGGGACATCCTTTTCGCCGTCAACAAGCGCAACTTCGGGTGGCTGGACGTGGACTGTCTGGTCATGAATCCCTCCCTCTTCAAGGAGATGGCCAGCATCAAGGACGACGAAGCCATCAACTGCATGTGGACGCACGCAGCCTGCGGGCCCACCAAGCGCCCCTTCCACGTGCTCGAGACCTACTTTCTCTTCTTCAACATCAAGGCCATCGAAGATCTGCGCCGCCGCGGAGTGCTGCCCCGGCCCAGCGCCACGACGGCCAATCTGCGTCAAATCGAGGTTTTGAAGAGACTCATTCCGGCCGAGGAAGGCCGCTGGGATGAGTTCGGGAGCAAGCTGGGAGGAGGGGCCTTCGCCCACCGCCTGCTCGATTTCACCTTCGCTCCCTTGATCCTTTTTCAACTGCTGGCCAACGCCAGCGGATACCGCCTCAACAGGGTGCGCTTTTTCACCGAGATCGATACTTTCAATCCTTTCAACTACTATTCCGACGAAGCGATTCACGTCTTCCCGTCCATCCGTCATTTCGAAAGGCGCACCTGGGACACCCGCGACCAGCAGTTCCGGCTGGCCACCGACTACCTGCTGATGAACTGGATGTTCGACGAACTGCCGCCTTCTTATCAGCAGCGCAAGGAATTTCTGGACGGAAAGCTGCATATCCTAGACTTCGACATCGCCCAGGCTCCCTTGATGTTGCGCCGCTATCTGTCCTCGCGGGGGGTGTCGGAGCGGACCTTCCGTCTTCCGGCCATGGGCTGGATGATGGGCACTCCCCGGCATCCACGGCAATCTTCGACCCGGCTGGCCGCCGCCGACGTGGCGGCCGTTTCTTAACGAGTTTCTAAAACGATACGGCTCATCCAATGGCTAAATCAGCAGAGCAGACCATCGTCGACGTGCTGCGTCGGCGGGCCCACGAGACGCCCGACAATCCGGCCTATACCTTCCTGGCCAAAGGCGAGCGTCCGGTCAAGACGCTTTCCTACGCCGACCTCGACCTGCGGGCCCGCGCCATCGCCGCCACCTTGAGGGAGCGCTGGCAAGGGCAGGAACGGGCCTTGATGGTGTATTCCTCGGGACTGGAGTTCATCGAGGCCTTTTGGGCCTGCCTCTACGCCCGCATCATCGCCGTGCCGGCCTATCCGCCCCGCAGCAACATGCACGGGCTGTCGAGGCTGGAAGCCATCCGCAAGGACTGCACGCCGGGCATCATCCTCTCCACCGGCCAGCACCTCGGAGATCTGGGAGAGTCCTTTGCCGACATCCCCGCCCTGGCCACCGACGAGATCCCCGACGACCGCGCGGGCCGCTGGCCGATGGGACCGGTGGACGAACAGGACATCGCCCTGCTCCAGTACTCCTCGGGTTCCACGGCTTCGCCCAAGGGCATCATCGTCTCCCACCGCAACATCTACGCCAACCAGCAGATGATCCAGGTCGGATTCCGCCACAGCGAGACTTCGACCTTTGTGGGCTGGTTGCCTTTCTTCCACGACATGGGACTGTTCGGAAACCTCATTCAGCCGCTCTTTATCGGCGCCCAGAGCATCCTTATGTCGCCCCTCTCCTTTCTGCAGAGGCCGCTGCGCTGGCTTCGGGCCATTTCAGACTACCGCGCCCACAGCGCGGGAGCCCCCAATTTCGCCTACGAATACTGCGTCAAGCGGGCCCGTCCCAAAGACCTGGAAGGGCTTGACCTGAGCTGCTGGAAGCGGGCCTTCAACGGAGCCGAAAAGCCCCGCTACGACACCTTGCGCCGCTTTGCCGAGTTCTTCGCCTCCTGCGGCTTCCGGGAAGAAGCCTTCTATCCCTGTTATGGATTGGCTGAAGCCGTCCTCTTCGTCACCGGGCGCGACACGCTACAGGTGCCGGAGATCAGGCAGGCCACGCCTGTCTTCGATGCCCAGGGCGGCGCCTCATCGCTGGAAAGCCGCACCGCGCGGGCCGTCGAGCATGTCAGTTCGGGCTGCACCTGGCTGCAGCAGCGCGTGGAAATCGTCCACCCCGAGAGCCTCACCGTATGTCCTGAAGGATGCGAGGGCGAAGTGTGGATCAAGGGCCCCAACGTGGCCGAAGGCTACTGGGGACGCGAGCGCCTGACCCGCGAGATCTTTCAAGCCCGTCTGTCCGACGGCGACGGCCCCTTCCTGAGAACCGGCGACCTCGGCTTCATGCGGGAGGGCGAACTCTACGTCACCGGACGCCTCAAGGACCTCATCATCCTGCGCGGGCAGAACTACCATCCCGAAGACATCGAAGCAGCCGTCGAGGATTGCCACAAGGATCTGGGATCGGGCCGCTGCGCCGCCTTCAGCCTGGAAGTCGAGAAGGAGGGAGAGGGCAGCCGCGAACAACTGGTGGTGATGATCGAAATCGGCAAACCGATGGAGGACGGCCAGAAGCTGCAGGCCCTTTGCGACAAAGCCGCCAGCGCCGTGGCGCTGCAGTTCGGAATTGGGATCGGCCAACTGGTGCTGCTGCCCAAGAGCAGCATCCCCAAGACCTCCAGCGGAAAAGTGCAGCGCTTTCTCTGCCGCCGCCTCTACCTGGAGGGCGAGTTGGAGCCCGTCAAGGTGGTCACCTACCGGGACCCCGAGGTGGACGGAGCCGAACAGGAGAGTCCCCACGAGTTGCGCAAACTGCTGCGGGAGGCCAGCCTCCAGAGGCGTCGGGAGCTGATAGGGGACCGCCTGCGGCAACGGCTGCGGACCCTGCTTCCGCAAGCGGCAGGCGATGAAGACTTGAGCGACCAGATCGGACTCTTGCAGCAGGGCCTCGATTCGTTGCGCACGGTGGAGTTCAAGCAGTGGATGGAGAGTGCTTTCGACGTTTTCGTCTCCACCGAGGAGCTCTTTGAGTGCCGTTCTCTGGACGGCCTGGCAGCGACCATCGAGTCTCGCTTGCCCGAGCAGGAGCGGCAGGATCTGGAGCCGGCCCAGGGCGCGCTGGACGCCCGTCCTCAGCAGGGCCGCCTGTCTTTCGGCGAAGAGGCGCTCTATTTCGAGTACGAGAAAGACCCTGCCAGCGCCTGTTACAACATCAGCCTCGCCATTAAGCTGAGCGGTCCTTTCGAGCAAGACCGCCTGCGGCGCGCCCTGTCGGCCCTGGCCCGGCGCCGTCCCCATCTGCGCTCGGTCTACCGCCGCGACCAGAGGACGGTGAGGCGCCGCCTCAACGAGCAGGATCCGCCGCTCGAGTTCGTGGACGCCCGCTCCTGGAGCGAAGAAGAGAAACAGAGGCGGATCAGCCGGGAATCGAACCGGCCCTTCGACCTTGCCCAAACGGCCCTGCGGCTGGCCGCCTACCAGACGGGCGAGCGCGAGACGGTCCTGCTCATCGTGGTTCACCACATCTTGGTCGACCTGGTCTCGGTGGAGCTGCTGCTGCGCGATCTGGCCGCCTTCTACCGCGACGACGGCTCCTCGCCCCAGCGCCCGGCAGCACCGCCGGACTCCTTCGAGGACTTCGTGGCCTGGCAAAGCCGTTTCGTGGCTTCGCCCTCGGGAGAGGCCAGCCTCAAGTTCTGGAAGGGAATGCTGCAAGACTGCCGCCAGGCGCCGCGCTTGCCCATCGCCAAAGACCATCCCGTGGAAGGCCCGGCCAGCGGACGCGTCCACCATTTTCAGCTTCCCGGCGACTTGACCCGGGCCGTCCGGGAACTGGCCGTCCAGCAGCAGATCACGCCCAACATGGTGCTGCTGGCCGCCTACTCGGCTCTGCTGGGGCAGTTCTCGCGTCAGCACCGTTTCGTGGTCGGCTCATCGGTGGCCGGACGCCCCGCCCGGGCCTTCGCAGACTCGCTGGGATACTACGTCAACATGCTGCCCCTGCCCCTGGCGGTGGAGCCCCACGCTTCCTTCGCTGAAATCTTGCAGCAGGTCAAGGGCCTTCTCATCCGTTCGCTCGACCACCAGCATTACCCCTATTCGCTCCTGCTGGAACGGCTGAGTTCCGAACTCGATCTGGATTCGGCCTCGCTCATGCGTCTCGGCTTCACCTACGGACAGGCCCGCTATGACGACTCTTTCCTGGGCCTGCTGCGCGAAGATCCCCGCACCCAGACTCCCTTCGGCCCCTTGACGGCCACCGGCTTTCCCCTCGACCGCCACATGGCGCCCTTCGACCTGACGCTGATGCTGCTGGAAAGGGAGGAGGGGCTGGATGCTTCCTTCAACTACGTGGCCAACAGCATCCAGCCGGAAGCGGTCGAGACCTTGGCCCGGGCCTTCGTCGAGATGCTGGCCCAACTCATCCGGCGGCCTGACGATCCTCTCTTCAGCTTCGGCTTTCGGGACTCGGCTGAGGCCCTTCCTCGGGCCGAAACCCCGCCCAGGGCCGATTTCAAGGAGGGCGTGATGCAGCGCTTCGAGCGCCACGCTCAGGCCCGTCCGCACGCCACGGCGCTGGTTTACGGTGATCGGCACGTTTCTTATGGTGAGCTGAACCGGCGCGCCTCCAAGTTGGCCGGCCTTTTGCGGCAAGAGGGAGTGGGTCCCGAGAAAGTGGTGGCTTTGTACTGCCCGCGCGGACTGGATATGGTGGTGGGAATCCTCTCCATCCTCAAGGCCGGCGGCGCTTATCTGCCGGTGGACGCGGCCCATCCCGCCGAGCGGCTGCGCCTTCTGGTGGAGGACGCCGGCGCCGACTGGGTGTTGACGGTTGAAGCCTTTGCCGACCGCTGCCCCGAGGGAGCCGGGCCCATCCTCATCGACGGGAAGCACCGGCAATCTTTGGAAGAGCTTTCAGGTCCGCTTTCCAGCAGTCGGCCCCATCCGCAGCAGCTCGCCTACGTCATCTACACCTCGGGCTCGACGGGGAGGCCCAAGGGAGTGGGCGTCACTCACGCCAACCTGGTCAGGCTCTTCGATTCCACCCGCGACTTCTTCAATTTCGGCCACGACGACGCCTGGGTTCTCTTTCATTCCATTTCCTTCGACTTTTCGGTGTGGGAAGTGTGGGGAGCCCTCAGCTACGGCGGCAGACTGACGATTCTCGACCAGGAAGGCGTCCGCGACCCGCAGCGCGTCTACCGTCATATCGTCTCCCGCCAGATCAGCGTCCTCAACCAGACGCCCAGCGCCTTCTACAACTTGCTGGCGGTGATCGCCCAGCACCCCGGCCAACTGCCGCTGAGCCACGTGATCTTCGGAGGCGAGGCCCTCAACTTGGAGCATCTGGGCGCCTGGTTTAATCATCCGGCACACCGTGGCACCCGGCTGGTCAACATGTACGGCATCACCGAAACCACCGTCCACACCACCCGCCTGCTGGTAGGCAAGGAGCGGATGGCAGGGAGCGGAGACAGCCCTATCGGCGCGCCTCTGGACGACGTTGAGATCTTCATGCTCAACGCCGGACACCACCGCCTGCCTCCTTACGCCATCGGTGAAATCGCCGTGGCGGGAGAAGGACTGGCGCGCGGCTACCTGGGACAGCCGGCCCTCACGGCCTGCCGTTTTGTTCCCAATCCGCACGGCCAGGCCGAGGGCGCCCGCCTCTACCTGAGCGGCGACTTGGCCTACCAGAAGTCGGGCGGAGGGGATGCGCGTTACGTGGGCCGCCTCGACCAGCAGGTGAAAATCCGCGGGCACCGCATCGAGACCGGCGAGATCGAATCCCGCGTCCGCACCTGTGACGGCGTGCGCTGGACCATGGTCCTGGCCGAGCCGGCCGAGGACGGATCCACGCAACTGGCCGCCTACCTGATGTGCGACGAAGAAGTGACGGTGGCGCGGCTTCGCGAGCATCTGTTGCGCCTTCTGCCCGAGTACATGGCGCCCTCGCGTTTTGTGCGGGTGAGGTCGGTGCCGGTCAACGAAAACGGCAAAGTCGATCCCGAGCGGCTACGCCTTTGCGACGAGCTTCTGCCCAGCGGAAGCGTCTATGTGGCACCCCGCAACCGCCAGGAGTCGGTGATGGCCCGCATCTGGTCGGAGGTGCTCAACCTGGAGCAGGTGGGGATCGACGACAACTTCTTTGCCTTGGGCGGCGATTCCATTCGCAGCATCCAGGTCATCTCCGCGGCCAAGGCCGAGGACTTGCCCATCGAATTGTCTGATCTGCTGGAGGCCCAGACCATCCGCGGCCTCTTCCAGAACCGCAAGGCCGCGGAGGCTCCCGGCCAGGAGTGGTGCGGGCCCTTTGAACTCGTGGCCGAGGAAGACCGCGATCTCCTGCCCGACGGGCTGGAGGACGCCTACCCCGCCGACAGCCTGCTGCAGGGCCTGGCCTTCCACAGCCAGTTCAGCCGTGATTACGAGGTCTACGTCACCACCTTCCACGTCCGGGCTCCCTGGAGGGAAGACAAGTTGGCTGAGGCCGTGCAGGCCACCGTGAAGCGCCATCCCTTCTTGCGCAGTTCGGTTGACGACGCCGGCTTCAGCCAGACGCTGCAACTGATTCATGGCCAGGTCGAGGTGCCGGTCTTCATCGAAGACATCCGCCATCTCGACCCCCGAGAACAGGAAGAGCTGCTGGCTCAGTTCATGGAAAGGGAGAAGCAGGACACCCTGGATTGGCAGCAGGCGCCGCTTTTGCGGGTGACGGTCCACCGCCGCGGCGACGACACTTTCCAACTGACCATCAGCGAGCCCTACCTGGACGGCTGGTGCGTGGCCCTCTTTTTCCGCGAGATCGTCGAAAAGTATCTGGCCTTGTGCCAGTCCCAGGCGCTGCCTGCCGAACAGCCCACTCAGATGAATCAGCGCCATTTCGTGCAGCTCGAGCGCCAGGCCATGGCCGACCGCTCGACCCGCCGCTTCTGGTCCGATTTCCTCGAGGGCGGGCCGGATTCGTTGATCACCCGCGTGTCCGCCCGGCCCTCCTCCACGGCCCTGCATGGACGGCGCACCGTCATCATTCCCGACCCGGTGCTGAAGGGTCTGGAAGAGGTCGCCGTGCGCGCTTCGGTGCCGCTCAAGAGCGTCTTTTTGGCCGTCAACGCCCACATTCTCTCGGTGTTGCTCGAGCAGCAAGAAGTGGTTTTCGGCGTCATCCTCAACGGCCGCCCCGAGGAAGCCGACGGAGACCAGATCATCGGCAGCTTTCTCAACACCGTGCCCTTCCGCATCACCCTCCAGCCTGGCGAGTCCTGGATCGAGTTCGTGAAACGGGTTTTCGCAGCCGAGACCCGAATCGCGCCCCACCGGCGCTTTCCTTACGCCGAGATCAAGAAGCTCGGCGTCCAAGGCGGGAGCTTCGACACCGTTTTCAACTTCACCTACTTCCACGCCCTGGAATCGCTGAGCGGACGCGATGATTTCGAGATCCTCGACGCCTACGCCAGCGAGCAAACCTTCTTCCCCCTCACGGCTCACTTCAACCGCTCCATCGTCACCTCGCAGTTGGAGCTGCTTCTCGACTACAACGCGCTGGAGCTGTCGCGGGGACAGGTGGAGGCCATGGCCGAGTGCTATCTGGACGCCTTCCAGTCTCTGGCTCGTCAGCCCGGGGCCAGGGCCGGCGTCGGACGCAGCGTCTCGTCCATCCGCCAGCGTCTCTTCCCGCCGCCCGCGCCCGCGGCCCGCCGGGCCCGTCCGCGGCCGGCCAGCCTGCTGGAACTGTTCGACGCCAATGTCGCCCGCCGTCCTGACGCCGTGGCTTTAAGCGCCGACGGCCGCTGCCTGACCTACCGCCAGTTGCAGGCGGCCTCTGAGCACCTGGCCGCCTACCTGTGCCAGGAGTACCGGGTCGAGGCCGAGGACCTGGTAGGAATTCGCCTGCGCCGTTCCATGAAGAACATCATCGCCGTCTTGGGCGTGCTCAAGTCGGGAGCGGCCTATCTTCCCCTCGACGAGGAGTGTCCGCCGGAGCGGCTTCAGTTCGTGGCGGCCGACTGCCGTCCCAAGTGCATTCTTACCGAGGAGGCGCTGGCCGGGGGCACTGAGCGCCTGGGCATTCCGTCCATCGTTTTGGACGGATTTTTCGGGCCGCAAAGGGGCCGGGGCAAGACCGCCACTGGTCGCCGGGTGCCGCTGCATCCCGATCAGATGGCCTACCTGATGTACACCTCGGGATCGACCGGCCGTCCCAAGGGGGTCGCCATCTCTCACGGTTCATTGGGCGCCTTCGCTCAAGCCGCCATCGAGGAGTATCAGGCCGTCCCAGAGGACCGCGTGTTGCAGTTTTCGACGCCCGAGTTCGACATCGCGGTGGAGGAGCTTTGCGTCAGCCTGGGAGCCGGCGGGGTTCTGGTGATGCGTCCGCCCCACCTTCTCGACAGCTATCAGGCCTTCCACGGCTATTGCGCCCGCCAGGCCGTCACCTGCCTGGAGCTGCCCACCGCCTTTTGGAACGACTGGGCGGGCGGGTTGGAAAGCGGCCATGTCGCCGGTCTGGCCGTGGACAAGGTGCTGATCGGCGGCGAACGCATGCGCTCGGATGCGGCTTTGCACTGGTGCAAGGAACTGCCCGCCATATCCCTGGTCAATACCTACGGTCCCACCGAGACCACCGTCACGGCTACCAAGTTTCCCGTCACGCCCAACGACCAGGCCGAGCGGGCTTTGAGCGGGCCCGACTCGCCGATCGGCAGGGCCTTCGGGGAGACCACGCTGAGCGTCCTCGACAGCCGGCTGCGTCCGTTGGCGCCGCGTCTTCCCGGCGAGTTGGTGTTGGGCGGACCGGGCTTGGCCCGAGGCTATTTGGGACGTCCGCGGCTGACCGCCGAGCGCTTCATCCCCAACCCCTTCGGGCAGCGTCCTGGAGCCCGCGGCTACCGCAGCGGCGACATTGTCACGCAGGACAGCGACGGCACCCTCTACTTCCTGGGACGCGCCGACTTGCAGGTCAAGGTGCGCGGCTTCCGGGTCGAGCTGGAGGAGATCGAGGCGGTCCTGCAGGCCTGTCGCGGCGTGGACCAGGCCGCCGTGGCCGCCGACGGAGGCCAGGAGACGTCCACCGTGCTGAGGGCCTTCGTCAAGCTGAGCCAGATGGACGGCCGGCAGCTCCAACAATGGGAAGAGGAACTGCGGGGTCAGTTGCGCGACAAGCTGCCAGGCTACATGATTCCAGCCTCTTTCCATTTTGCCGACAGCCTGCCCGCCACCCTCTCGGGCAAGATCGACCGCCGGGCTTTGCAGGATCTGGCCAAGCGCCAGGGTGCCTCGGTCCCTCCGGCGCCGCAGGCTGCCGATCCCCTGCAGGAAATCGTGTCGGGAATCTTTCAGCAGTGCCTGGGACTCGATCAGGTAAGTCCGCGGGACGACTTCTTCGCCCTGGGAGGGCATTCGCTGGTGGCCATGAGAGTGGCGGCCCGCCTGCGCGAAGCTCTCTCTTGCGACCTTACGGTGCGGGATATCTTCGAGCATCCCAGGCTGGACCAACTCATCGCTCATCTGCGTTCCAAGGTGGAGAGCGGCGCCCGCAAGCAGCTTCCCCTGCCGTCTGCCGACGGCGGCGAAGCGGTGGTGTCCTTCGGCCAGGAGCGCCTTTGGATGGCTGAGCATCTGTCGCTCTCGGCGGCTGCCTTCAATATTCCGGCGGCGGTCAAGGTGCGGGGCCGCTTCAATTCCTTCGCCTTTGAGCAGAGCATCCGCGAGGTGCAGCGCCGTCACCAGGTTCTCAAGACCCGGCTGGTCCTCGAGGACGGGCGGCTGCGTCCCCGCATCGAGGACTCCCTCGAGGTGGGGCTGGAATACGTGGACTTTTCCGACGCGCCCCAGGAGGGTTCCGACCCTCTGGCGCCTTATCGCACCCAGCACGTGGAAGCCCGCTTCGACATGGAAAAGGACGCCTTCATCCGCATCGCCCTCTTCTCGACGGGGCCTGACGAGCATCAGCTCTCCATCTCCATCCATCACATCGTGGCCGACGGCAGTTCGCTCGATATACTCATCCGCGAGTTCCTGCAGCTCTACAACGACTACACCCAAGGCTTGCCCTCCAGCCTGCCCGAGCCTCCCATCCAGTATCACGACTTCGCTCGAAGGCAGAGGGAGCGCTTGCGGGGAGCCTTCAAGCAGCGTCTTCTGGATTACTGGGAAGAGCGCCTGCGGGGCATGCCCGAGCGGGTGCAACTGCCCCACGATTACGGCCGGCCCGCCTTCAACGAGTTCAGGGGCAAGCGCCTCTACTTCGAAGTGCCCTCCGACGTTGCCGAGTCCCTGGCCCGCATCAGCCGGCAGGAAGGCGCCACCCTCTTCATGACCCTGCTGGCCGCCTACAAGGTCTTGCTCCACCGTTACTCGGGTCAAAGCGACGTGGTGGTGGGCACGCCCGTTTCCAACCGCATATGGGAGGATACCGAAGACCTCATCGGCCTCTTCATCAACCAAATCGTGATCAGGACCGACCTTTCCGGCAATCCCTCCTTCAGGGAGCTCCTCAAGCGCGTCCGCCAGGGGCTGCTGTCGGCCCACGAACACTCCGAACTGCCCTTCGAAGAACTGGTCAATCACCTCAAGCCGCGACGCGACGCGGGCAATCTGCCGCTGGTGCAGACCCTCTTCGCCTTGTGGGACCGTCCCTGGCACGACTTCGCCATCGAGGGCCTCGAGCTGGAGTTTCCCGACGTCCACAACGGCGCCGCCAAGTATGACCTGGAGGTGCAATTGCTGAAGAAGGGCAAAGAGGGCATGCAGGGCTACTTCGAGTACAACGTCAGCCTCTTCGCCCCGGCCACGGTCAAGGCCATGGCCGATGACTACTCCAGGCTTCTGGGCGAGATCGCCGAGGAGCCTGATCAAGCTGTCAGCGTCCCTCCTGAATCATCCCAACCGCGGCAGTCGATGCCATCCGTCAGCGGCAGCCGCCTGGAATCATCATGATGAAA
Source organism: Acidobacteriota bacterium (assembly GCA_035471785.1). Lineage (NCBI taxonomy): Bacteria > Pseudomonadati > Acidobacteriota > Acidobacteriota bacterium. The sequence continues at coordinate 6,979 of DATIPQ010000150.1, read as the reverse complement.
TCCGAACAAACCGCCGCAACAGAAAACAGGCCTGGGCAGGAACCCTCAGCCGACTGGGACGAAGCCGTCCTGGGCCGAGTCGAGCCGCTGCAAGGAAAAGGCGGCCCCGTCGTGGTCAGGCCTTCCGCCCCGCTGGCCGACGCGGTCGCCTGGGCCGAGCAGTCGCGCTCCCACATCAATGGCCTGGTGGAGCAATACAAGGCCGTCCTCTTCAGGGATTTCGCCATCGATACGGTTGAGAAGTTCCAGGGATTCCTGGGCGTCCTGGCCAGCGACTTGCTGGAGTACACCGAACGCTCCACTCCGCGGTCCACGGTTGAGGCCAAGATCTACACCTCGACCGAATATCCCCAGTCCCACGAAATCCCCATGCACAACGAGAACTCCTACAGCAACAAGTGGCCGCGGCGGATCTTGTTCTGCTGTATCGACCCCGCTGACGAGGGGGGCGCCACGCCCATCGCCGACAGCCGCATGGTTTTTGAGGAGATCCCCGAGGACATCCGCCGGCGGTTCGTCGAGAAACAGGTCATGTACTCGCGCAATTTCGGTCAGGGCGTGGATCTCTCCTGGCAGGAAGCTTTTCAAACCGACGACAAGCAGCAAGTGGAGTCCTACTGCCGCTCCTCCAGCATCGAATTCGAATGGTTCGACGGCGGCAACTGCCTTCACACCCGTCAGGTGCGTCCCGCCGCCATCACCTATCTCCCAGGCGGTGAGCGCTTGTGGTTCAACCAGGCTCACCTTTTTCATGTTTCAAGTCTGGAAGCGGGCCTGCGCGAGTCGTTGAGCGCCCTCTTCCCGGCCGAACGCCTGCCCCGCCATGCCTTTTACGGCGACGGAAGCGAGATTGACGAAGAGGAGTTGGAAGCCATCCGCCAGGTCTACCGGCGCACTCGCCTGCCGGTGGACTGGCGGAAGGGCGACCTGCTGCTGCTCGACAACCTCTTCTACGCTCACGGCCGCATGCCTTTCCAGGGCAGCCGACGCGTCATCGTGGCCATGGACGGGGACGGCCGACCCGACACCTCGCCACTCCAAAAGCTCTAATCAGGTAGCAAGATTATGGAAATCAAGAAACGTGCACTCTTGACCCGGGCCGTACTGCGCTCCGTGGCTTGGCCCGCCTATTGGAAGAAACGGCTGACCGGGGGTTCGCGCAACGGCGCCGACCGTCCCAAGCCCTCCCGCATCGCCCTCTTCGTCAGCATGGAACTGCTGGGAGGAGGGATCATCATCAGCTCGATGGTCAAGGCCATCCGCCAGCTTTATCCCGAGGCCACCGTCTACATCGTGGGCGAGCATCACCGCAGCGGCAAGCTGGAAGGCTTCTTCAAGAAACACTCCTGGGTTGATGAATTGATCATCTGCCCGCCGCGCGACAACAGCACCATCCGCGACTGGATCAAGTTCTACCGCAAGCTCAGGTCCTACAAGCTCGACATGGCGGTGCTGTCGCCCAATCATAGCTGCTCGGATTCGGTGTGGCTGCACCTGTGCGGCATCCCCGAGATCGTGGGGTGCTACCTGCCCAAGACCTGGGACAAGTTAGGACTCATCGAGAACCTCTTCCTGACCGGGCGGCTCACCGAGCGCCAGATCGGCGACGGCCCCTACCGCCTTCTCAACTTCCCCGAAGCCTATGCGCGCACCATCACCGGGCGGGACGACCTGAAGATCGAGGAACTGGTTCCCTACATTCGCTATGAAGATACCGTCGAGTTGCCCCGGGAAGGCGCCAAGGTGACTCTTCATCCGGGCGGCCCTTCCATCAAGCGCTGGCCGGTTGAAAAGTTCATCGAGTTGGGCAAACGTCTGGCTCAAGTCCATGACGCCGCGCTCTACATCATCGGCGGCAAGCCCGAGGCCCATCTGGCCAAACAGATCACCGAAGGCATTATCGAGGACTTCCCCCAGGCCAAGGTGGTGAACTGCTGCGGCTGTTCGCTCAACGACAGCATGGCCTACATCGCCCACTCCACCATCTATGTCGGCAATAACACCGGACCGGTTCAGATTGCGGTGGCGCTGGGCGTCCCCGTGGTGGGAGTGTTTCGTGAGCAAGACCGCTGGTTCTCGGGACCCGACGCGGCCGGAGATCGCCACTACGTCGTCTCCCGCCCCGATTTGAACAATCTCTCGGTGGACGAAGTGTGGAGCGTCATCGAGCGCCTGTGGCCGGAATCGGAGCAAGCCCATGCCCGGCGCTTCAACCTGCCCCTTCACGACCAGCCCGACCTTTCCGTCCCGGCCAGCTAAGGGTAAACGTCAATGGTTCTGAGCCAGCGAGAAGGTCTAACGTCATCCCACACTTTCAGCGTGGATAGGAGAGCTGCGGTGACCCAGGGATCTGAGCCTTGCGGCGCTTCCCTTGCCGCGGGTCCCACCCTGGGCTGGCGAATTGCGCCCCTTCGGGGTTCTCAGAAAGCAAGAAAGTGCTCCTTGAGACGCTTTGGGACTGGTTCGGGCTGCGCTTTTGCGATGCCCTCTTCGGGGATCTCGAACTTCGTCATTCGCACCTCGGCCGTCTTCCGTCGCCCCCCTTCGTCCCCCTCGCAAAAGGCTACGGAGGGCACGGCAGCGGCTGTGCTGAAAGTCAAGTCCGGGCTCCCTGAAAGGGAGCAATTCGCTAGCCCAGGGTCAGCCCCGGCGAGCGCAAGCGAGACGGCGGCGCCACCCTGGGTTCAGGACAGCCAGGGACCAAACGCTGAAAGCGTGGAATAACACAGCAGGGCGGCAAAACGTTTTGACGCACCGCAGCAGGCCAACAAGGTAATGACAGGCAATCTCTGCATCTTTTCCTCCAGCGACGACCTGGGCGTGATGGTGGTGCGCAATCTGCTGATCAAGTTGCTGCGCCACAGGTATCCGCGGACCCGCTTGATCCTGGCGGCTGAAGCCGCCGTGATGGAGCGTGTGGCGGACTTTCATCGCCGGCTGTCCTGGATCGACGATTTCGCTCAGCTCGACACCGAACGTCCACAAACGGCGCAGCAGGAAGCCTCCTTGAAGCGTCAGTTGGCCGCCTGGGACTTCGAGATGATCGTCTTCGGACCGGAATGCAAGTTTCCCTACCGGATCGCGCAGGACTGCGGCATTCCCCGGCGGGTCGGCTTCAGCGCCGATGCCCGGCAGCGCGGCTTTTTGACTCACTTGGCCCCGCTGCGCGACGCGCAAGACCGCGACTTGCATTGGTCGGCTGTCATCGCCGCCTATGCCGAGGCGCTGGGCATGCGGGACTTCGAGTCGGTGGCAGGCCAGATCCCCTTCCTGCGCTTGCCCCAGGGAGGCGGCGACCCCTTTGCTCAGGCCCCCGGCCCCCGCGTGGCCGTCCACGTGGGAGGAAACGCGGAGTGGAACCGGCGCTGGCCATTGGAGAAGTTCGCCCGGCTGTGCCTCAGACTGGCTCTTCACTGGCAAGCCTCGATCGTGCTGCTGGGAGGCAAAGGCGAGGCCTTCGAAAACCAGTCGATTATCAGCCAGGTCAGGGACCAGCGTCCCTCGGCCGCCATTCGCGACCTCTCGGGCTGTCCGGTCGACGCCACCGCCGACTGCATCGCCCGGGCCGATCTCTTCGTCGGCAACGATTCCGGACCCATGAACATGGCGGTGGCGGTGGGCACGCCCATCGTGGCCCTGCGGGGCGCAGACGCCGAAAACTTCAGACCCGATCTCGTCGACCGTCAACACGTGGTGTTTTCAGGTTGGCGCAACTGTTCGAGATACCTCAACGGTTCCAATACCTGCGACCTGGGGTGTCCCGTAGCTTATGACCGCAGCAAGCAGGAGTATCCCAAATGCATGGAGAGAATTTCATTTCAGAGCGTATGGAAAGCAGTAGAGGAGCGGCTGGAAACGGCAGCGTACCCGTTAAGGTCATCGTAGAAGGACGCAGCCAGGTCTTGGATCGGGCCGGCGCCTACCGGGAGTTCAAGAAAAAGGGGTACATCGTTTTCGAGCGGGCCCTTGATCCCGAACTGGTAGGACGAATGTATCAGGTGTGGGAGGAGTATTTCGGCCCCTTCCAGGCCGAAAAGCCCGATCTCAAGCGGCTGCTCATGCACCTCCCCTTCAAGGAGCCTCTTTACCACCCGCAGTTCCTCGAGAACCCCCACGTCATGGCCATTACCGATCGCGTGTTGGGCAAGAAGTGCTTGTGCGGCTACTTCGGTTCTGAAACGGCGCTGCCAGGCTGCGATTTCATGCAGTGGCATTTTGACCTCATGTTCCTCACCAAGATGACCTGGCTCAACGGGCCGTTGTCATTCGCCAACAAGTTGCTGGGCAGCCTGGGATACATTTACGGAATCCAGGTCAGCGTGCCCCTGGTCGACAGTCATGAAAAGAACGCTCCATTTGAAATCGAGCCGGCCACCAACCGATTTTCCCTCAAGAAGCGCCCTCACGAAACCATTCTCATGCCGGCCGGATCGCTGATCGTGCGCGACATCCGCAACATGCACCGGGGGACGCCTCACCGCGGCGACTCCCCGCGCCCCTTTCTCAGTCTGGTTTACCTGCGTTCCTGGGTGCCCAAGTGGAAAATGCCCGAGATCCCCGAAGAGGTCTATCAAGCTCTGCCCGAAAAGTCCAAAAGCCTTCTACGCGAGGCCAATATCGGCCAGTCCGTGCCTTCGCCCGGCGAGTGGGCCAAGAGGCCCCGTTAAGTCTTGCCCCGTCCCCAGCCCCGGGCGGGACGTTCCCCATAGAGGTTAATCACATGAATTCCGAAGCTTTGCTAAGCGAGATCTCGGCCCGTCGAAAAAACGTGCCGGAGAAGAGTCTGCAGATCTACCTGCATATCCCTTTCTGCACCTCCAAGTGCCATTTCTGTGACTGGGTCGACGACATTCCCGTCACCCAGTTGCGCAGCGGCGTCAGCAAACGGCGCCAGTACGTCGACTCTCTGCGCCGTCAGATCGAGCACTGGGGTCCCTACCTGGGCGAGGTCGGCTACAAGACCACCTGCATCTACTGGGGAGGGGGGACGCCCACGCGCCTGGAAGCCGAGTCCTTTCCCCTCATCCAGCAATCGCTGGAATCGGCTTTCGACCTGAGTTCCTTGTCCCAGCACACCCTGGAGACCACGCCCAGCGACCTGACCCCTGAAAAGCTGGAGAAGCTGGAAGAGATCGGCGTCGACCGCTTGAGCATCGGGGTGCAGTCGTTCGATCCCGATCAACTGCGCCGGGCCGGCCGCGCCCATTCGGCCGAACAGGCCGTCGAGGCCATCCGGCTGGCCAAGCGGTCAAGCATCGAGGACGTCAACATCGACCTGATTTCAGGCTTCCCCGAGGAGACGTTGGCCGACTTCAAGAGGACTCTGGAAATCGCCGTCGAACTTGAACCCACCCACGTCAGCGTCTACTCCTACCGGGCTACGCCGCGTACGGTCATGGCCGTCCAGACCACCCGCGGGGTACGCCACGGATTGGAACTCGACTCCATGATCGAGTCCTATGAGCTGGCCCAGGACGTCCTCACCCAGGCGGGCTACCGCGAGTACTGCTTCAACTACTTCGCCAAAGAAAAGAAGTATGAGTTCGAGGCGGGGATGTACGGGTATAAGCTGCAAGGAGACATCGTGGGCTTCGGCGCCGGCGCCGAGTCGACCCTGGGCACTTTCTCCCTTCTCAACGAGGACACCGAACTCGACGAGTATGTCGAAGACCCCTTGGGATTCGACACCGTCAAGCCTTTCAGCCTGGAGAGGCCCGAGATGTTTTTCCCCCTATTCGGCGCCGCTCTGATGACCGAGGACGGGATCAACTTCAAGCGCTTCCAGTACCTGACGGGCCTGCCCTTCTCGGAGGCCTGGCAGAGTCCCGACATCAAAGCCTGGTTTCAATACGTGGAGAACTGCGGCGCCAAGCTTTCCTTCGAGGATGACGGCATCCGCAGCGCCGACCGCAACATTCACCGCGTTTACCTCAAAAACCTGGTCTACACGCTGAATCCCGCACTGGTGGAGCTGACCTGAACGGGGTCTTGGCCCAGCGGCCTTCATTCAATATTCGACTTCCCATAAGAGTTCATGAGCACTAAATCCTCAAGAGTGGAAGCGGCGCCCTTTGCCGGCGGCGCCCCTGCCGGGGCCTCCGGCCTCGTCGCCGAAATCGACGACAGGCCCGTTTTCAGCAGCTATATCGACCATTTCGAAAGCGCCGTCGCTCAGTGGCCCGATCGCTGTGCCGTGAGCGTGGGCGACCACGCCTTCAGCTATCGTCGGCTCAACCAACTGGCCGAAGCTTATGCGGGACTATTGCGTCAACATGGCTGCGGGGCGGAAACGATCGTGGCGGTGTCGATGGAACGCTCCATCGAACTGGCGGCGGCTCTGCTGGCGGTGATGAAGTGCGGAGCGGCATTCCTGCCCCTCGATGCGGAGTTCCCCGAAGAACGGGCCAAGGCGCTGGTGCGGCAGTCTGGCGCCAGGGTCATGATGGCCCATCCCCGCCAAGCCGGAATCTTCGATTCCTGCGGAGCCGAGGTCCTGCGCATACAGCCGGGCCAGATACCCTCCCCGAGTCCGCCGGCCCGCTCCCGCCGGATCGAGCCCTCGGCCTTGGCCTACCTGATCTACACGTCGGGTTCCACCGGCAAGCCCAAGGGCGTGGCGGTCAGCCGGGAGGCCTTCTACAGTTATGTGCGCTGGGCTCTCGATTACTATCGGTTTGACCCCCGGGGTGTCGCTCCGTTGCACAGTTCCATCGGCTTCGACCTGACTTTGACCTCGCTCTTTTGTCCCTTGCTGTGCGGGATGCAGGTCGTGATGGTGCCTGAAAGCGAAGGTTTTCAGGAAGTCATCCGCCTGCTCGACCAAGGGAACCAGCCGGTTTCTCTTCTTAAGCTGACGCCCTCCCACTTGAGGCTGATGGCTGAAGAAGTCGGGTCGCGCCGACCCCGGTGGGACTGCGGAGTGCTCATCCTGGGCGGCGAGCAGGTGACGGCTCAGCTGGTCAGGTTCTGGGAAGAACGG